>CAKSPO010000003.1 GCA_934481515.1 uncultured Eubacteriales bacterium | reverse complement strand
TTCTTTTCTCTAACGCAATTATGTACGGGGCAAAATTTGTCGCAGAAAGGCGTTTTTGCACCTTTGATTCGGCATCCTGTGCAGTTAATCATTTCGGGAGTAATCGTCACTCCGTTGAGTTTTGCCCACAGTATTGCAGTCTTTTCACGCAAAGCGTTATCGTTCGTAATCGTTGCTATCCGCGCGTCGCACTTGTCACAGTCCAGTCCGCAACAACCTATAAATTGATTTGTGTATTTCATAGCCTCACAAATTGAACTTCATCCTTTGCCTTCATTTTAGCATATTATGCAGTTCTTTTCAATCATTCGCACCGATGTAAAAAATGATGGTCTATAAGAAAAGACTTATAGACCATCACACTTGGCTGGGGTACTAGGATTCGAACCTAGGTAATGACGGAGTCAGAGTCCGTTGCCTTACCGCTTGGCGATACCCCATAACGACGTATATTATAGCAAAACAAAAGCGGTTTGTCAATAGATTTTTTCATTTTTTTCCGGACTTTTCAAAAAAACTGACGCTTAAAAAATATATCAAACATATTCTGCCTCCGTTCCTTCATAAAATACGTTGTCCGAATACCCATAGGATTCCCAATCGGGAACCAAATGATTCGTCGGACCATAAACATCGGAAAGGAGCCGGAACTTGAAAGAAATTCTGCTGATCGGTATGCCCAATTGCGGCAAAAGCTCTCTTTTTTATCTTCTTACCGGGCACCACACAAAGACCGGGAACCGTGCAGGCGTCACCGTACGCGGAGAGTCCGTTCAAATCCGCCTGCCCGATAGTCCGGAAGAAATCCGCGCGACGGACTTGCCCGGTATCCGATCCTTTCCCCCAACCTCCGAGGACGAACGGGTGACCGCGCAGGCGCTTTCCGCCGTCACCCCGGAGTCCCGCGTCCTTTTTGTCTGCGACTGCACCGATTTTGAGCGTCAATACCCGCTGTTCTGCAAAATCATCGGCTTTTTCCGCGCCTCCGGAAAACCCGTTCCGCCGGTTGCATTGCTTTTGAACTTCTGCGACCGCCTCTCCTCGCTTCCCGATACCGCACCGCTTTCCCTCCGCCTCGGCTGTCCGGTTCTGTGCGTCTCTGCCAGAACCCGCCTCGGGGAACAGGAGCTGAAACGGTTTCTCCGTCAGTTTTTACCCGCTCCTGTCCCTGACTGTTGCAAGGCTTTCTGCAAAGCCGGCTGCCGGAATACCGCACAGCTTTCAAATCTTCCGTCCGCCGCCGAAGCAAACGCATGTCTCCGCCTCTCCGCGCGCCCGGAAAGTGCCGCCGCCCGCACGGCAGACCGCCTGCTTTGCTCTCCAAGCACCGGTTTTTTTCTGTTCTTTGCAATTTTGCTGAGCCTTCTGTTTTTGGTTTTCGGCCCCGTCGGAAACCTTTTGACCGAAGGCTTCTGCAGCCTGCTGCTGACTCCGCTTTTCACCCTGACCGAACGGCTGACAAAACATACCCCGCTCCCGGTCTGGATGCCGGATTTTCTGGAATGTGCGCTTTTGCGGGGCGTGGGAGCGATTCTGGAGTTCTTTCCGCGCCTGACCCTGCTTTTTCTCTTTCAGTCCATCGCCGAACAAACCGGACTTCTCTCCCGCTTTGCCCGCCTCTGGGACCGTCCCATGTCCCGCTTCGGACTGAGAGGGGATGCCATGACCCCGCTCCTGCTCGGCTTTGGGTGCAGCATTCCCGCCATCTATTGTACCCGCGGAATGAAGGACCGCAAAGCGGCAGACCGATGCGCGTGCTTCCTTCCGGCGGTCGCCTGCTCCGCCCGGCTCCCGCTCTGTCAGGTGCTGTCCGGCATTTGTTTTCCGGGTGGAGGATGGTGGGTCTGTTGTGTCATCTGGTGCGCAAGCGCCCTCTGCTTTCTTCTTCTCTGCGCGGTTCTGCACCGCCTTACCGATCCGGACAGAGCGGCACAATGTCACAGAGATCCCCTGCCACGCTGGCAGCTCCCCTCCGCGCGGGAAATCGGCTGTGCCGTCCGGGAACATCTGCTGCATTTTCTCGGACGCGCCGGCGGAATCATCCTTCTGACCTCGCTCCTGATCTGGTTGCTCGCCTCCGTTTCCCCACAGCTGAAATACATCGGCATGTCGCAGGCAGAAAACAGCCTGCTTGCATCCCTCGGGCAAATCTTTTCCACCGTCCTGATTCCGCTCGGTTTCGGCTCCTGGCAGATTGCCGCCGCACTGATTGCAGGAATCGGAGCCAAGGAATCCGCGCTCTCTACCCTGAGCATCCTGTTGGGAAGCAGCCGGCAGCCGCTCCTCGCAACGCTGACGGCATCCGGACTCCTGACCCGTCCCGGAGCACTTTCCCTCCTTGTTTTCTATACGCTGTACTTTCCCTGCACCGCAACCGTTGCCGTCCTGCGCGGTGAAAATAAGCCGCTCCGCCCCCTTCTGCTTCTCCCGCTTCTTTCCTATCTGCTCGCTTTTCTGACCTACCGGATTTCTTTGCTTGCTTTTCCCTGAAAAAGCGGAAAAAGCTATTGACATTTCCCGGCGGATATGGGATAATACAGACGGGCATAAGCAATCTTTTCCCCGCCCGGAAACAAAAAATTCAGGAAAGAAAAAAGGAGCCTCCTTCCATGCTTTCAACCAATCTGGATCCCAATCAGCAGGAGAAAAAAGAAGAAAAAAAGACCGGAAAACGCCTTCGCATCGGTATCATCGGCACCGGCGGAATCGCAAACTCGCATATCCAGGCATACCAGAGCTTTTCCAACGTAGAGGTCGTTGCACTCGCCGACCTCATTCCCGGAAAAGCGGAAGCGTTTGCACAGCGCCACAATCTTCCCAATGCGCATATTTATCACGACCACAAATCCCTTTTGGACAACGAGGAGCTGGACGGCGTCAGCATCTGCACCTATAACCGCCAGCACGCGGGACCGACCGTGTATGCGCTGGAAAAAGGGGTCAACGTCCTTGTGGAAAAGCCCATGTGTGTCACAATGGACGAAGCAGAAGCCATGATGCGTGCAGAAAAGAAGAGCGGAAAGATTCTCACCGTCGGCTTCCAGCCAAGGTTTGACAAAAACATGCAGATGATCAAAAAGATTGTCGAATCCGGAGAACTCGGTCATGTGTATTACATCCAGACCGGCGGAGGACGCCGCCGCGGAATTCCTGCAGGAGATGAACGCACCTCCTTCATTCAGGAGGAGACCGCCGGCATCGGTGCCCTTGCCGACATCGGCTGCTACTCTCTGGATATGTGCCTCAACGCCATCGGTTATCCGAAACCGCTGACCGTTTCCGGCTTCAAGACCGACTATTTCGGAAAAGATCCCGTCACCTATGCGGGCAACAAAGACCCGCAGCGCCTTGCCGACATGTTCGGCGTGGACGACTTTGCGGGAGCTTTCATCCGACTGGAAGGCGGCGTTTATCTGGACTTCCGGATCGCTTGGGCAATGAATGTCAATACCCCCGGAGATACCATTCTTCTCGGTACCCGCGCCGGACTCCGCATTCCTTCCACCGATTGCTGGAACGGCTCTACGGGCGGAGAAATGACCCTGTACCGGCAGGTGGCAGGAGCTCCCGTCGAGGAAAAGATTCCGCTCGTCCGCGATCCGGAAACCGAGGGTGGCAACCTGTGGGCAACGCTCTGGAAGCGCAAGATCGGTTCTTTCCTCAGCGCCATCGAGAACGGGACCTCCTCCCCTGTCCCAACCAGCCAGATCGTCATCAATCAGGCGATCATCGACGGAATCGTCCGTTCCAGCAAAGAGGGCAAGGAAGTGGAGGTCCGCATTCCGGAAATCTGATTTTCCGGGCACGGAACCAACAGATTTTCATACCAAACCGATATCTCCCGTTTCCCCCGTGCATTTCCTGATTTCGGAAACCCGCGGGGGAACGTTCTGTATCCGAAGCAGGATTGATTGCCGTCCGGAAACGACAAAAACCGAAACCTTCCGACAATTTCCGAATCACTTTCTTTATTAGTCAAAAATTTAACAAAAAAGGAAAAGAAATTTCGGTTTATGTCTTGATTTTTGGAAAAGAATATATTACAATAGGATGCAGAATATTATTTTTGTTATCTTTTTGCCGGCGTGGATCCGGCAAAGCAAGAGGAAAGGTCATACCATGGCAAAATTCAGAAAAATCGGCGTTCTGACCTCCGGCGGCGATGCCCCCGGCATGAATCCCTGCATCAAGGCAGTGGTCAACCGCGCAGCGGAAATGGGAATTGAAGTCATCGGCATCAGCGGCGGCTATACCGGACTGATTGAGGGAGACCTTGTTTCCCTGACCCAGCAGTCCGTTGCAAATATTGTCGGGCAAGGCGGCACCATTATCTATTCCAGCCGTTGCCCTGCCTTCAAGACCGAGGAAGGCATGGCTACCGCCGTAGCGACCTGCCGCAAAAATCAAATCGACGCACTCATCTGCATCGGCGGCGACGGAACCTTCCGGGGCGCAACGGATATGACCAACCGGGGCTTCCCCTCCATCGGTATTCCCGGAACCATCGACAATGATATTACCGCAACCGATTACACCATCGGATTGGATACCTCCATCAACACCACCGTTTCCATGATCGACAACCTGCGTGACACCTGCGAATCCCATGCCCGCCTGAATGTGGTGGAGGTTATGGGACGAGACTGCGGACAGATCGCACTGTACGCCGCCATCTCGTCTGGTGCCGTTGCGGTCGCCATTCCGGAGGTTCCGTTTGATGAGGACGCGGCAATGGAAAAAATCAAGACTCTGCGGAATGCCGGAAAGCGAAGCATGGTTGCCATCGTCTCCGAGGGAATGCGCAACCCGGACGGAAGCGCCTACTCCGAAACGCTGGCGCAGCGGATCCGGGAAAAGACCGGCGTAGAGACCAAATTCGCACGCCTTGCCCACGTGGTACGCGGCGGAAAGCCGACCATCAAGGATCGCTCCATCGCGGCGGAAATGGCGGTCAAGGCAGTAGAACTTCTGGTGGAAGGAAAGAGCAACGTTGTCATGTGTGAGCTGGACGGCAAGGTCGTCCCCGTAGACATCAATTTTGCCCTGATCTCCGACCGGATGTATAAGAACAAATTAAAGCCCGGAGACCTCGATCATTTCACCTCCGAGCAGGTGGAAGAAATGAAAGCGCTTTGCGAAAAGCGTCGCGAAGAAATCCGCAATCTGTACCGGATGTCACAGGAAGTCGGCTTCTGAACCACCCAAAAGAGACTGCAGAAAAAAACTGCAGTCTTTTTTTGAATGCCGGACACATGGATAAAACACAGCCGCCCGCATTCTTCCGTTCCGCATTCCATTCATTGTAGCAAACCGTGTGCTGAGTGAACGGCATTTGTTCTTCTCCCCCGGAAAATTCCCGGAATTGATAATAAACGATAGTTTTTCCCTTTCCTCTCCCCTTTTCTTTGTGAAAAAGCTTTCTTGACTTCCATACCGAAAAAGTGTATAATTGGTGCGGTTTCAAAAAATACAGCAGTATATTTAAGAGGTAGTGTTTTTATGGACGAATTTCAGATTCTTTTCGGACTTGCCATCGGATTGTTCGCCGGGCTGTTTTTCTCCCGGCTGGTAAAGCCGCTCAAGCTTCCTGCAGTCACCGGATACCTGCTGGCAGGCATCGTCATCGGACCCTATTGCCTCGGAGCACTCGGAATTACCGGCTTCTTCTCCGGTATGGAGTCTCTGCTCTCGGTCGCGGATCTGGTGCAGGACATTGCGCTCGGCTTCATTGCCTTTGCCATCGGTACCGAATTCAAACTTTCCGCACTGAAACAGACCGGAAAACAGGCAACCATCATCGGTTGCGTACAATCGCTGACCGCCATGCTCCTCGTGGACGCGGCGCTCATCGGGCTTCACTTCATCGTCGGTGAGGAACGCCTGCCCCTGTCGGTCGCCGTCACCCTCGGTGCCATCGCAACAGCAACCGCTCCCGCCGCCACCATCATGGTCGTCAAGCAGTACAAGGCAAAAGGCGCACTGACCGGTATCCTGCTCCCGATCGTCGCACTGGATGATGCCGTGGGACTGATCTGCTTCTCCGTTTCCATCGGTATCGCACAGGCACTGGAGGGCGGAAGCGTCAGCGTCATTTCCATTCTGCTCAATCCGATTCTGGAGGTCGTGCTCTCCCTTTTGCTCGGCTCCGTCGCCGGAATCATCTTTACCGCCGTGGAAAGCCTCTTCAAATCCAACAGCAAGCGCCTTTGCCTTTCCATCACCTTTGTCCTCCTCACCATCGCGCTTTCCAAAATGGAATATACCTTCAACAGCGGCGTCAAAATCACCTTCTCCTCCCTTCTGGTCTGCATGATGCTCGGCACCATCTTCTGCAACATCTGCAAGAGCGCCGATGAACTGATGGAAAAGACCGACAAATGGACCATGCCCGTGCTGGTGCTCTTCTTCGTTATCAGCGGAGCGGAGCTGGACTTTGCGGTCTTCAAGGACGTGACCGTCATTCTGGTTGGTGTCATTTACATTCTGTTCCGCGCCGTCGGAAAATACGTCGGCTCGTACCTGAGTGCCAAGGCAACCAAATGCAACCGCAATATTGTCAAATATCTGGGATTTACCCTGCTCCCGCAGGCGGGCGTTTCCATCGGTATGTCCATCACTGCGGCGGCACTCCTGCCGACCGGCGGCGTTGTGCGGAGCATTGCCCTCTTTGCCGTCATGATCTATGAGCTGATCGGACCCATGGCAACCAAGATTGCCCTGACAAAGGCAGGCGACATCACGCCGAAAAAGACCACAACCAAAATGACCGTTGCGGAAGCCTTTGCGGACGAAATGGATGAGGACGACATCAAATAACAAAGAAACAACGCCTCGCACGCAGAATGCCAAAAATTTCACAAAAACCTATTGATAAACAGGCAAAAATGTGATATGATATAATCGTTTGGGAATTTCGAATTTTTTACGGAAAGGATCTGAAATTATGACCTACAACAAGAAATCTATTGAAGATGTCGAAATCAAGGCAGGCGAAAAGGTATTCGTCCGTTGCGATTTCAACGTTCCGATGAAGGATGGCGTCATTACCTCCGACAAGAGAATCGTCGGCGCTCTCCCCACCATCAAGTACCTGATGGACAAGGGTGCAAAGGTCATCCTCTCCTCCCATATGGGAAAGCCGCACGCAATCTTCACCCCCAACTTCAAGCTGGATAAGAAGGAGCAGGCAAAGATCGACGCACTTCCCGAAAACGAGCGCGAGGCAGCAGCTGCCGCTCTGAAGGAAAAGGCACTGAAGGACGACGTGAAGAAGTTCTCTCTGCGTCCCGTTGCCGACCGGCTGAACAAGGATCTCGACGGTAAGGTCGCATTCGCTTCCGACATCATCGGCGAGGATGCCAAAGCAAAAATCGCGGCAATGCAGAACGGTACCTGCGTTCTTCTTGAGAACGTCCGCTTTGACGCACGCGAAACCAAGAACGATCCCGCCTTCGCAAAGGCACTGGCAGACCTTGCCGGCAAGGACGGTCTGTTTGTCAACGATGCCTTCGGAACCGCACACCGTGCACATGCCTCCACGGCAGGCGTTGCGGATTACCTGCCCGCTGTCTGCGGCTACCTGATCCAGAAGGAAATCGGCGTCATGGGCAAGGCACTGGCAGATCCCGCCCGCCCCTTCGTTGCTATCCTCGGCGGCGCCAAGGTTTCCGACAAGATCGGCGTTATCAACAACCTCATTGAAAAATGCGACACTCTCATCATCGGCGGTGGTATGGCATATACCTTTTTCGCGGCACTGGGCTACAGCGTCGGCACTTCCATCTGCGAGACCGATAAGATCGACCTTGCCAAGGAGCTGATGGAAAAGGCGAAGAAGAAGGGCATCAACTTCCTCCTCCCGGTAGACAATATCATCGGCAAGGAGTATGACGAGAACACCGAGTTCAAGCCGGTGGACTCCGACAACATTCCCGAGGGCTGGATGGGACTTGACATCGGCGAAAAGACCCGTAAGCTCTATGCGGATGCCATCAAGGGTGCCGGAACCGTTGTCTGGAACGGACCGATGGGCGTTTCCGAATGGAAGAACTTCGCAGGCGGAACCGAGGCGGTCGCAGAAGCGGTTGCCGATTCCGGAGCCATCTCCATCATCGGCGGCGGCGATTCCGCAGAGGCGGTGGAACGGCTCGGCTTCGGTCCCAAGATGACCCACATCTCCACCGGAGGCGGCGCATCTCTGGAATTCCTGGAGGGTCTGGAGCTTCCCGGCATTGCCTGCCTGATGGATAAATAAGCATCCTTATGAAAAGGCGGTGTTAAAAAACTCAAACCGAGTTGAAACTCAGACCGAGTGAACTCAACAGGAGTTTTTTAACACCGCCGTTCTGAAATCTGAAAAACGGAAAGGAATAACAATTATGAATCCGAACAAAAGAAGAACCGTTATTGCGGGCAACTGGAAGATGAATTTCACCCCCGCGGAAGCAACCGCTTTCATCAACGAGGTAAAGCCGCTGGTTGCCGGGAAGAACGGTTGTGATATTATTTTCTGCGCTCCCTACGTCACCATCGCCGCCGCACAGGAAGCGGCAAAGGGATCCGACATCAAAATCGGTGCCGAAAATGTTCACTTTGCCGAGAAAGGCGCTTACACAGGAGAGGTTTCCGCAAAAATGCTGACCTCCTGCGGTGTGGAATACGTCATCATCGGTCACTCCGAGCGCCGTCAGTATTTCGGCGAAACGGACGAGACCGTCAACCTGCGAACCAAAGCGGCACTTGCCGCCGGAATGAAAGTCATTCTCTGCCTGGGTGAGGTCAAGGAACAGCGCCTGTCCGGCATCACCGACGAAGTGGTCGCCATGCAGACCAAACTGGATCTGAAGGATGTCACGGCAGAGCAGATGAAGAACGTTATCATCGCTTACGAACCGGTATGGGCAATCGGAACCGGACTGACCGCCACCCCCGAACAGGCGGAAGAGACCTGCGCCGTCATCCGCAAGACCCTTGCCGGAATGTACGGCGAGAAAGTCGCGGAATCCACCACCATCCAGTACGGCGGCTCCATGAACGAAAAGAACGCGGCAGAGCTTCTGGCGAAGCCGGACGTGGACGGCGGACTGATCGGCGGCGCTTCTCTGGTTGCCGAAAAGTTCAAGGCAATCGTGGACGCGGCACAATAAGTCGCATCTGAGGAGAACCGAAGGAACGAAAAAACCTTTTCCGTTTTTCCTCCTCCCTCATAAAAATTGTATAGGAAAAAGCGGTTTTCCTTTCATAAGGCAAAAAAGGTTGCCGCAGGCTGATGCCTGCGGCAGCTTTTTTGTTGACAGGAAAAATTCCGGAACCTCACGCCTTCCTTTCCTGTTCCATCATCAGAGATGGACACCACCCGCGCAGAGTCCTCCGCACTACGGAATTGCACCGCCGCCCGTCGTTTTCTCGTCGCCGGGATTGATGTTTACGATTCCGGTTCCGGTTCCGGAGCAGGATCCGGATCGTCTGTCCGCGCCGGCGGCGGGAGAATCCGCTCCACATCGGAAAGAAACCGCCCTTCCGCCTCTGCCAGAAGCTCTGTCTGCGTGGAAAGAATCAGCAGGCGCATATCATATGCTTTCAAAAGGTAATCACAATTGCGGAGCAATCCGGCAGCATCCGTGTCAGAAGCATCGGTCAGATCCAACGCACAGAAATCGCAGATTTTCAGAATCCGCCCAAGCAACTCCCATGCATTTCCCGCAGTCGCGGCGGAAAGAGTCACGGCAACACCGACGGGAGCGTTTCCCGCGGCATCCCGGACGGCGCGGAGATATTGCTCCAGATCTTCCGGCGGCACCTTCTCCGGCTCCAGCCCGCACAAAAGGATTTCGCTTCCCCCTGCCCGCAAAAATTCACCGATCAGGGCGCATTCCTGCCCGCTGACCGCCCGTTGCAGATCCTCCGACTCCTCCCGCAACGCCTGCGGATAAAAAATTCCGCTGATGTAGGACGCGGCATGGCTCAGTTCTGCCATTTGCGCGGGAAGAGACAGCTCCGATTCCGGGGTTAACCCGAAAAACGCAGCAACCGGAGAGGCATAGTTCAGCCTTCCGTCCGGCGTATTGAGAGAAACGGCAACCTCCGGGTTTTCCCATACGGAGTCATAGCTGTCCCCGAAGCGGAACGGAATGGCGGAAATGTCCCGCAGATAGGAGCTGTACTGCGTCGTTTCCTCCTCTGTCGTTTCCTCTTCGCCGGTCAGCTTCCGGTAGGTCTCATCATCCAGCCAGAGCCGGAGCAGATTTCCGATAATAACCGCAAGAATTGCCGCGCCGACGGCGCAAAGCAGAAGAATCAGCCATGGCGCAGGACGACCGTTTGACCGGTCATACCGCCGCCGCCGTGTCCGGAACATGCAGGAATCCCTCCTTTCCCGTTCGGTTCCGCTCAGCGAATATCGGTGAGGCGGATGCTTTTTCCGTACTCGTTCAGGTCAATCACGACCCGGTTCTCATATTCTTTCACGAGGTTGGAAACCATTGCCCACTGATAATCCTCCAGCAGAGTGGGAAGATTGGAAAGCAGCTTTTCAGGTTTGTCCTCGGTACGGACAAACACATAATAACCGCCCTCCACCTCGGCAACCTCGCTGACGTCGCCTTCCTTTTGCAAATCGAAGACAACATCCTCCACTTCCTGCACATACGCTCCCCGCACGATATAATAGGGAGCAACATTGTAAATATCCTCGTTGACGCTGCTGTTGATATAATCCTTCAGCGTTTTGCTTCCGTCCCGCAGGCAGTCTCGAACCTCCTCGGCAAGCGCCCGGTTTTTCTCCGGGTCGTCTCCCGAATCGTTCCTGATATAAATGTGCTGAACCGGGACATAGTTCCCCTCTTTCAGCCAGTCGTAAAATTTTTCCTCATCCTTTTCAATCTGTCCGAGATCCTCTGTCAGAACATACAGAAGCTCGTTCTTCATCATTTCCGCGGAGAGCAGGAACCGGAGCAAATGCTCGGTCAGATAAGAATCGGTAAGATACCGGCGGTATTCCTTTTCGCTGTCAAATTGGGACTTTGCGGTTTCCACGCGCCGATCCACAGCCTCGACAATGCTTTTATCCTGCATTTTATCGGCGGTCAGCTGATACGCCGCGCAGGCAGTCAGCGCCGCATAATTGGAGCGCATGATCTTCCATACCTTCTCTTCCAGCTCGGGAAGATATTTTTCCGTGCTTTCCGCATCGTCCCAGATGTCGTCTCCGTAGGTCGCTTTCATCTGATCCTTGCAGGTCAGCGTAACAAACCGCAACTCCTCATAGAGCACCTCATAGCCTGCACAGGTACCGATGGCTGTCTGCATCTGTTTCTCCTCTGCGGAGGTGCAGGACACCGCAAAAGCACCCTGCAAAAGCAAAAACAGGAGAAGCATGAGCGTAAAAACTGTTTGTTTCCGTTTCATTCCCGGTACCGTCCTCTGACCAAAAATCGTACCGCTGTCCGATACTGTTTCTTATTATACTAAATACTTATGGATTTTTTATGAATACCCCGAAAAAACAGCATGAAAATTCACAAAAAAGCCTTCCCATAAAGCCGTTTTTGTGGTACAATACGGTAAAGAGGCGTTGCTTTCGGCGGCGGAACCATTTCTGCGTCGGATTGGGTTTGTCACCGGATACCGGAGATCCAAAGCGCCGGATAACCCTGCTGTACAGGCAAAAAAGGAGCGTTGCAATATGCATTCCAAGGCAAAATACAAAATTCCGCTTTCCAAAATCGTAAAAGATTTTCATTTCGAGGTGATTGTCCGACCGGAAAATTTTGAAGAGATTCAGATTGTAACACCGGAGGTCAACCGTCCGGGTCTTGCTCTTGCGGGCTTTTATGAGATTTTTGAGCCGGAACGGATCCAGCTGATGGGAAAAGCGGAAACGCATTATCTGCAATCCCTGGAGCCGAGCACAAAGCGCGTGATGCTTCAGAAGCTGGTAGATGCCGCACCGGTCGCCATTCTTTACACAACGGGACTCCCGGTGGACGATGTGGTGATGGAACGTGCAACCCTGCGCGGCGTTCCGGTGCTCCGGACGGACATCAAGACCAGCCCGATCATGGCAAGCCTGATTGCTTCCCTGAATACCCATCTTGCCCCCCGGATCACCCGGCACGGCGGGCTTGTGGAGGTCTACGGCGAAGGAATTCTTTTACTTGGAGACAGCGGTGTCGGAAAGAGCGAAACAGCAATCGAGTTGATCAAGCGCGGGCACCGGCTGATCGCGGACGACGCAGTAGAGATCAAGCGGGTCTCCGACCGGACACTGGTCGGTTCCGCGCCGGAGCTGATCCGCCATTATGTGGAGCTGCGCGGTATCGGAATCGTGGACGTCCGCCGTCTGTTCGGTATGGGAGCCGTGAAGGAGACGGAACGGATTGACCTTGTCATCCAGCTGGAAAACTGGGTGGAAGGAAAAATGTACGACCGCCTCGGCATGGACGAAGAACACATCAACATTCTCGGTATCGAGCTTCCCTCCATCACGGTTCCGGTACGCCCCGGCAGAAATCTTGCAATCATCGTCGAGATTGCGGCGATGAACAACCGCCAAAAGCGGATGGGATACAATACGGCGGAGGAATTCAACAAGCGGATGATGAACCAGCTTGGCGAAGATCGCTGAGACGTTTTCCGGCGTTTCCTTTTTCGCAAAATTTCTTAAAAAATATAAATATTCTATTGACAATCATATGACTGTATTATATAATCATATTACGGCGACATGCCGAATACATTCCGTAAAGGAGAATTTGTTATGATTTATGCATTGCTCTGCGTGGTGGCACTGGCAGTATTGCTTCTGGTCATCGGCTACATCAAGGCGCCCCCGGATACCGCTTACATCATCACGGGTCTCGGAAAAAAGCGGATTCTGATCGGAAAAGCCGGGTGGCGGGTTCCGTTCTTCACCCGCGTGGACCGCTTGTCGCTTCGGGTCATGCAGGTAGATGTCAAGACCAGCGAAGCGGTACCGACAAACGAGTTTATCAACGTCACGGTAGACGGCGTGGCAAACATCAAAATTTCGTCCAACCCGGAGCTTTTGAAGCGCGCTTCGGAAGCGCTCCTGAACCTGCGCCAGATAGATCTTGTCAACCTTGTAACGCAGGTTCTGGAAGGCAACATGCGGGAAATCGTCGGCTCGGTCGGACTGAAGGAAATGGTGCAGGACCGGCAGGGCGTTGCCAAAAAAATCACCGAGAACGTGGTTCCCGATATGGAAAAGCTGGGAATTGAAGTGGTAAACTTCAACATCCAGAATTTCAAGGATGCCGCAGGCACCATCGAGAATATGGGTATCGACAACGTGGAGCAGATCCGCAAGAACGCGCAGATCGCCAAGGCAAATGCGCAGAGAGACATCTCCATTGCGACGGCAAACGCACAGCAGGAAGCAAACGCAGTCAAGGTAGAGGCGGAAAAGAAGATTGCAGAGCAGGATGCCGAGCTGGCGGTACAGCAGGCAGACATGAAGGTTCGCTCCGAAACCAAGCGTGCGGAAGCCGATGCCGCCTATTCCATTCAGCAGGAAAGCCAGCGGAAAACCATTGAAATCACCAAGGCAAACGCGGATATTGCCCGCATGGAAAAGGAAGCAGAGCTTGCAGAGAAGGCGATCGCCCTCAAGGAACGGCAGCTGGATGCAGAGGTACGCAAGCAGGCGGACGCCCTGAAATACCGCATGGAAAAGGAAGCAGAGGCGGAGCTCATCAAGCAGCAGCGGGAAGCAGAAGCGGAAAAATACCGCGTCATGCAGGAGGCGGAAGCGAGAAAAGCGGAAGCGGAAGCAACCCGTTACGCAATGGAGCAGGAAGCCGCCGGTATCCGTGCCAAGGGCGAAGCGGAAGCAATGGCAATCGAGAAAAAGGCGGAAGCACAGCGCAAGATGGGTGAGGCATCCGTCCTGGAGATGTACCTCAATGCGTTGCCTGAGGTCGTCAAGAATGCCGCCGCCCCTCTGTCCCAGACCGACCGGATTGTGATGTACGGAGACGGAAACTCCACAAAGCTCATCAAGGATGTCATGGGCAGTGCAAGCCAGATCGTGGAGGGCATGAAGGAATCCACGGGAATCGATCTCGCCGCACTTCTGGCGGGATATGCCGGCGGAAAGCTGGCAGAGCGGAACGAAGATAAGGAAAAGACCGAAAACAACCGGTAAAATCCGTTTTTCAGGCTTTTTTGAAAGAAAGAGGGGGAAGCATCCTGCTTCCTCTCTTTGAAATCCCGGCATACAACAGGAGTCATAATGGAAGAGAATAAGCAGAACGAACAGACAACAAAAAAGGAAGTATCAGCGGCAGAGGCGGAGCTTCTGCGATGCAGTGAGGTACGTGACGGAGAATTCATCCGCTATTACGGAAAAAGTCCGGAGGTCGTCATTCCTGCGTCTGTCACCGTGATTGCGGAGGATGCCTTCCGCGGGAACCGGAACCTGACCCGCGTGGTTTTGGGGGAAAACGTGCATACGGTCGGCACCAACGCCTTCCGTGACTGTACCGCCCTGCGCCAGGTAGTGTTTCCGACAGGGCTGACGGAGCTTGGCATGGGAGCGTTTGACGGATGCCGGATGCTTGCCGCGGCACTTTTACCGCGCACACTGCAATATGTCGGGGATGCCTGCTTCCGGGGCTGCTCGGAGCTGCACTACGTTCTGCTTTCCGCGTCGCTCAAACGCTTGGGAAGAATGGCATTTTCCGACTGCGTAGCGTTGGAGGAACTTCAACTGCCGGAAGGGCTGGACGCCATTCACCGGGCAACTTTTTTCAATTGCCGTTCCCTCCGGCATCTGGTCATTCCGGAGAAAGTGCAGTCCGTCGGCAGATACGCCTTTGCCCGGTGCACTTCCCTGGAATCGTTGGAACTTCCGGAAGGACTGACCTATCTCGGAAGCGGTACATTCAGCGAATGCCGCTCCTTGCAGCAGATGCGGCTGCCCGGAAAAATCCGCTTTATCGGGGACTATACCTTCTCCTGCTGCGATTCCCTGGTGTCTTTAGAGGTTCCGACGGAGCTATCCTATATCGGGAACGCGGCGCTTTGCGCCTGCAAGAAACTGAAGGATTTCCACCTGCCGCAGGGGCTTACCCGGATCGGAAACTCGGCATTTCTCCATTGTGCCGCACTGGAGGAGTTGACAATCCCGGAAACCGTGCAGGACGTTTCCCGTATGGCTTTCGCTTACTGCACAGCCCTCCGGGAGGTAAAAATAGAAGCATCTCTGACGTTGATTGAGGCATCCACTTTTACCGAATGCATTTCCCTGCAATCCATTGTTCTGCCGCAAACCGTGCTGGAGGTGGAAGAGAACGCTTTTTCCGGTTGTTCTTCCCTGACCTCCGTCCGGATGCCGCGGGAGCTTGCCGTACTTGGCGACCGCGCTTTTGCGGGCTGTTCCAGCCTGCACTCTGTCAGTCTCCCGGTGCATCTGCGCAAAGCAGGAGACGGTGTGTTTGCGGATTGCAGCGCCTTGCAGACGGTGATTTTCCCGAATACCCGGATTTCGTTCGGCAGAGGTCTGTTCACAGGATGCTCTGCACTGGAGGTCGTGGTGGCATCGGATTATCAGCCGCTTTCCGGACGTCGCCGCACCAGGCTCGGCATCGGCGAACAGGTGCAGATCATTCAGCACAGCGAATTGCATCTGGTGCTCTCCTTTGTGGAGCTGAATGACCCGGAAACGCCGGAGGAGCGGAGGGCGGAATTGCGGCCGGAAATCCGCCGGGCGCTGGAGAAGATCCGGAAGCGGAACCGCCGCTATGCAACGGCAACCCTGTTGGAGAACCTGACCCGCGTCACCGAGGTGGCAATCGCAGAGGCAAAACAGACGCAACTGGAAGCGGAAGCAGAAGCAGAAAAAGACACTTCCGGGGCTACAGCAGAATCTCCGATTGCGGAGAACAATCCTCCGGACGGAAAGAACACCTGACCCAAAAAACCTTCAAATACCCGCTTCTTCGGCAAAACACGAATACAAAAGGCGATGTGCAAAAACGCATTAGAGTTTTTTCACATCGCCTTTGCCATCTGGCTCAACGGTAAAGCACCCAAGACCGCATCCTTGATACCAAAATCCCGACCGGTATTTTTGAGGGGCTGTGAAAAACATCACGCTTTTCACAGCCCCGTCATTTTGTCAGATATCTCTTCCATGCCGCCGTAACGGAATCTTCTGTTTTGCAGACAGGCAAAACCCGTCAATCCCCGTCAGACGGCTCTGCCGTATCGGAATCCGATTGTTCCAAAGGGTTGGAGCCATCCCCGGTTTCCGCCTCTGCTGTGCCTTCCGGAGCCTTCGGTATCGCCGCCGATTCCGGCGGTTCCTCCGGGGTCAGCGCCGTCATTGCACCCGTTTCCTCCGCCCCAGCCAGCGTCTCGGAAATGCCCTTCTGCCGGGCTTTTTTCTTTTTCCGAAGCAGGAAGATTCCGGCAACGGACAGAAGAACTCCGCACGCAATCGGAAGGAAAATCTGCAGAAAGCGATTGTTGTTGTTCCCGGTCGTATATTCCGCCTCCGGCGGAATTTCCGTAAAGACCGCACAGAAGGTCATCTCCCGATCCTTTCCGCTTGCAAAGGCAGGAATCGGATCCCAACCGGAAAAGCGGTAACGGATACCGTTCTCCTCCGGAAGCGACGGATCCTCCGGCAGAGGGATTTCTTCACCGAGCGGAACCGTTTCCTGATGCCAAAGATTTCCGTTCACAAGGAACGAGACCCGGTAAAAAATCTGCGTCACGGTCAGCGAAATCTCCGCCGCCTGCTCCGGCATTACAAAGGAAAGGTCGTCCAGCGGAACCGTTTTCCCGTCCGCCGTCCGGACCGCCGCACCGGTGACCTCATAACCGAACTGACAGCTCAGCCGCAGGCTGACTGTATCTCCGACCGAAACATATTTTCCAAGAGCAGCCGTATTACACAAGGCGTTCGGAACCACCGTCAGTCGGTACGCATTCCGCAGAACAATCTCCATTCCCTCCGAAACCGCCGCCAGCTCCCCGGCAGAAAGCGGAATCAGCTCTTTTCCGTTTTGGCGGTATGCCAGCTTCTTTTTCACATTGTCTCCGGAAGGGAGCGTCAGAGTTGCGGAAAATTGTTCTGCCAAAACCGCTTCTCCATCGGTATCGGAAAGGGACAGACGATAGAAGGCATCCGATCCGACCGTTCCGCGGAAAAGTGAAATCTGCCGGCACCCTGCCGTCAACAGCCGTTCCGCATTTTCGGAGGTGATTTTCAAAAGCTCTTCCGCCCCCCATTGCAAAACCAGCGTCCGACCGCTTTCTGCGGAAAGAAGAAGTGCACGCTCCACAAAGAGCGAGGACTGCCCGCTGTACACAAGCATCTCCGTATCGGTCACTTCCACCGGTACCGCACCTCCGGTATCCGCCGGAATCAGTGGCGTGCGGCGATAGACCGCGGTATATTCCGTGTCCCCGTCTACAGGACGCAGAACCCGATCCCAGCCGGTAAAAGAATACAGATAGCTGTCGGTCGGAGCGGTTGTATCCCCCGCAAAAGAAGGAACCGTTCCGTACGGAACCTCCTCCGTCACCCGCCGCTTTCCGTTTTCCAAAATCCACGTGACTGTGTAACGCTTCGGAACCTTTTCAAAACTTCCCGTGTAAACCACGTCCTCCGTCACGGGAAGAACATCCTTATCCCACCCGGAAAACCGGTAGATGTAATGCGTCTCCTCCGGCTTCGTCAAAGCAAACGGAGGGGTCGGCAAAGAGCCATAGGGATAGGTCTGCGCATAATCAGTCCCATCCACCCGCCAGACAATCCGATAGGTTTTGACCGTAATGTCATACAGCGGGTACAGGGAAAGATTGGTTCTGACCTCCATAAGATCCGCTTCCTGCCCGTCGGAGGTCACCCATCCGAGTGCACGGTAGGAATACTGCGCGGTCTCCGCCCGTTCCGGCACCGGCGGAGCCGAAACCGATTCCCCATAATTCAGCATGGTCTCCTGCAATACGTTTCCGTCCGCACCGTAAAACGTCACGGTTTTAAGGTTCCGGATGGAAACCTTGCAAACCGCAACCGCAGACAGCGTCAGGGCAACCGGCTCCGTCACCGCCGCCTTTCCGGAAAGCGTCCCGGCGGAAACCTCTTCCATCAGCTTCACTGCCGTATCGTCGAGCACAGGAGCCTGCGGCGCATCACCCTCCGGCTTTTCCGCTTCCGGAGGACGATCCTCCTCCCGCGGTTTTTCCACCTTCACCGGCTCCTCCATCGGTTCCGGAACAACGTCCGGAGCCTCCGGTTCTTCTGCGGGCTGCGGAGAGGTCGGCTTTTCCGCCTTCGGAACAGCCTCCACCTTTGCAACCTCCCCCGGAAGTGTCAGACCGTATGGGCTTGCTTCGTTGGTATCCGGGAGGAGCTGAGCCGCTTCCACCACGGCAGACAGCGGCTTTTTACTGATGTTCCAGTTGCTTTTTCGGTTTCCTGCGTCATCCAGACAGGTTGCCACTACATAAAGCTGTCCCACAAACTGCTGGTAATGCTCCACCTTACCCTGCTTTTTCATTTCCTCCACCAGAATGGTGTTGTCGTAGAGTGCGTAAAGAGCACGGTAAAGATCGGTAAAGGCAGTTTTTAATTCTTCGTAATGCCCGGTGTAAAAGGAGAAGCGCGCCGCAATGCTTTGATGCTCGGAAGCATATGTCGCCTTCCGTACATCGTCATATGCCTTAAGCAGAACCCGCAATTTCTCCGTCGCTTTTGCGGCAAGATCCAGATCCGCCGGAGAACAGCCGGAAATCAGTAATTCATTCCGCCGTTCCAGAACCTGTGTCACCAAAGAGCCCATCACGGAAGCGTATAACTGCCACCCGTGACTGTCCCGGGTGTAAACCGATTCCAGAATATTGAGCCTTGCCCGGAACGCCTCCATCTTCTTTTGGTAAACGACATAGGCGTTGTATTCTTCCAGATGGTTGAGCCGGAAATCCTCATAGGCATAATATGCCTGCCATTGCTCATAGATCGCGTATTCCTCCAGGTAGGCGCGGTACAGAACCATATAAGCGTCATATGCCGCCTTCTGTTCCCGGTATACGGCAATCCGTTCGCAATAGACCTCATAATCGCGAACCCATTGCAAATAGTCCCGGTAAGCCTCGTAGGCATCCATCTTTTTCTGATAAGCATCCGCCTCTTCCAGGTAAGCCGACCAACGCTCCCACGCCGCTTTTCCGGCGGCAAACGCATCATTCCGCAAAGCATCCGCAAAAGAAGCCGGAATCTCCAGTGTCAACCGATAGGAAAGCTCCAGACGCAAATCCTCCGAGCGGAACAGATCCGAAAATATCCCGCGGTACTGCGTCCCGTCTGCCTGTAAAGAAACCGTCTTTCCGCCTGCAGAAGCGGTTTCCGGAACCCACATCACGGTTTTCCCGTTTGCCGCCGTATAAATATAGGGAGCCGCCGTCACGGTGAGCGTGCCTGCTTCGCTGTTATATTCGGTATTGACCAGACGATCCGGGATTGCATCATGGTAGGTCAGCGTATAACTCCCACGCGCGAGATATTCCGCCTCCGCGGCGGTCGGCTCCGTCCCGAACAGCGCGCGATAGAGCGCCGCACCGGAAAGAAGTCGGTTGTTGCCCGCGCCGGGAAGCCCGAAATCCGTCGATTCCGCAACCGTTCCGACCGCATTGGCGCCAACCGCCAAAAGAGCGCCGCACAATGCCGCAAGACACAAAAAGAGGGCTATGGCTCTGATCTTCCGTATCCGAAAATTCGCTTGCATGCCAATCCCTCCGTTTTTTTATTCCCGGATTCGCTCCGGATTTTCCAAAATTTCCTCTCGGAGCGGCAACGTCAGAAAGCCCATACCGGCTCCGAAAATTCAAAAATCCTTTTTCGTTATCTTACCATACTTCCCTTTCAAAGTCAACCCAAGGAAGCGGAAATTCACACATGCCTCACAAATCCGACAAGATTTATCTGCAATTTTGTAACACAATTCTACCTGTTTTTCCGTAAAATTCCGCCTTTTCCAGCACCTTACCCACCGAAATCCACACAAAACCGATCCCCCTGCGCTCCCCGTCACTGCCGGGACAACGGAACCCGCTCCCACTACAGAAAGGGAACGCGGGCACCCCCGCTCCTCCTCTGCATTCAGTCTATGCATTCCGGAAGCCGTAGCTCCGAAAAAACCGAAAGCTCACGCACAAGGACATCTCCGGCTTCCGACGGTTCCGACGTACAGACCGAAATCACGGTTTGATCTTTTCGGATGGTCTGAAAATACAACCGCTTCTCTGCTGCCAGCCGGACAGTGTCTTCGCGGTATGCCGCGGCAATTCCGGTTCCGAGATACTTGGAAAGCGCCTCCTTGCGCGTCCAGATTTCCAAAAAGCGCTCCTCCACCGGTTTTTCCGCAAAAAGCCCCTTTTCTCCTGCCGCAAACCAGCGGTTGCCGATCGCATTCAGCCTGTCCGGTTCCCGCCCGCAAACATCTTCGGCATCCACGCCGACGCAGAGATCGTCCCCGGAAACCGCACAAAAGCAGTGGCTGTCGGTATGAGCAAGACTGAACCCCCCGGGAGAACCGTCAAGACACGGGCGACCGCTCCGCTCATAAGACAAAGCACCCCCTCTGCCAAAACAGCGCAAAAGGGACAGCGCTCCAAGGCTTTGCTTTACGGATGCTTCCCGCTGCAGTTTCGGATGCCTTTCCTGCCACACCGACAACCATTCCGGTCCGATCCAAGCCTTCAAATATTCCGCCTCCGGCAAAGCTTCCGTCCGGATTCCGTAGAGAACAATCATGGCGCATCCTCCCTTTTCACAATTTGTCCGAAGATTCCCCCCTTTTCCGCAAAAAAAGTCGGAAAAGAGCAAGAAGCGGTTGACAAAGCGCTTCTCTTGCTATATAATAAAATTAGAATGATTCTATATATTCAAAAATCCGCAATTCTGCCGGGCACAGGAGGTTCTTATGACAAAGCAACGGGAACTGATTATGAATATTCTGAAGCAATCCGACCGTCACCTGACTGCGGACGAAATTTTCTTCCTTGCAAAGCTGAAAATGCCATCCATCGCAATGGCGACCGTATATAATAATCTGAACGCAATGAACGATGCGGGACTCATCAAACGGATTCACATTGACGGCTCTGCGGACTGCTTCGACAAAAATACGGAGCCGCACAGTCATGCGCTGTGTGACCGTTGCGGAAAAATCGCAGATTTTCGTCTGCCTTCTCTTCCCGCACAGTTGGAGGAAGCTCTGCAATCGGAAATTGTTGACTATGAACTGACCGTTCACTACATCTGCCCCGACTGCCGCCGCGGCATGCCGCGGCACTGAATGGGAATTCCGATCGGATTTCCTTTGAAAAGAAAGAGGAGAACCGCAAGGTTCTCCTCTTTCTTTTATTTGTCATCAACCAAGAAAACGGAAAAAGCTTTGGCGGTATCTTGCCTTCTTGCGGTAAGAGCTGATGGTCGCGCCCATCGCGATCAGTGCAACTGCCGCGCCAACGGGAATTGCCACCTTGCCGATCTTAGTTGCCTTCTCCAGCTTCTCCTCATCAAGACCGGTCTTTTCCATGATCTTCTCACGGACAATCTGCATCCGGGTCTTGGGAGCCTCTTCTGCTGCCACAACACCTTCCTCGGTTTTCTCTGCCTCGGAAGCCTCCTCTTCAGGCTCTTCCTCGGTCTCTTCCTCGTCAACCGGGGTTTCCTCCGCCGCATTCCAGCAGGCGCGGATAGCTTCCCGTTTTTCGCAACTGTTGGCAATCACGAAAAGAATAATCGAAACCAGAATCACCGTGGCAAGCTCCACACCGATCCATACAAAGTCCATGGTGGTGGGTACGTAGTTTGTGGGGAATCCGAACGGATTGTTCATGGAAAGCAGCAGGGCGATAACGCACGCAAGCAAGCCGACCACAACGCCGATTCCAAGAATCAGCTTTGCTGTCAGACGAATTCTCTTGGATTTCATAGTTCATTCCTCCGCAATTATTTTACTTATCTAAATCATATCATGAAAATCAAAAATTGTCAACATCCCTCTTCGATTTTTTTCAAATTTTTATCGTTTTTTTTCGTTCAAAGTTGACTTTGCCGCAAAAAGGTGGTACAATCAAATCCGGAAAATTCATTACAAACGGAGGAACCGCCATGCCTTTCATTGATACCAGACTGAACCGTCCGCTCCCGGCGGAAAAAGAGGAGATACTCAAACGCCGCCTGGGGGACGCCATTTCGCTTTTCCCCGGAAAAAGCGAATACTGGCTGATGCTGAACTTCACCGACAACTGCCGGATGTGGTTCCGCGGCTACAGCAATTTCCCCATTGCAATGGTAGAGGTCAAGCTGTACGGACACGCGGAAGAAGAAAACGCCGGGAAGATGACAAAGGTCATCTGCAAAATTTTTGAAGAGGAACTGGGAATTTCCCCCGAACACATCTATATCAAATACGAAAGCTGTGATGTGTGGGGCTGGAACGGGGAAAACTTCTGATTTTTCCATGCCTTCCGGATGCGTTGCGGAAACCGCAAAAGCGGGAGGCATTCTCCAAAGCCCGGAGAGCAAAAGGGCGCACGCGCTCTGCGCAGAAAGCAGCAACAGGCAGAACCGCATAAAAACCCCCGCTCTGCCGGATGCAACGGGCAAGGTCGCCGGAGGGGCTGAGAAACATCGCGTTTTTTCAGCCCCTCAAAAAGTGCCGCCGGGCTTTCGGCATAAGTGACGCGCGCCTGGACGCTTTGCCACCGGGTCAGATGCCGGAAGAGGTGTGAAAAAACCGTTTTGCGTTTTTTCACACCTCCTTTTCTGCCCGCTCAATCCTCGCTGACAGGAGACTCCTCCAGATACCGTTTCGCCTGTGTGGAAAACAGTTCACAGTACCGCCCTTTTTTCCGCATCAGCTCCGCGTGCGTACCGCACTCCAGGACGCTTCCGTATTCCAGAACCACAATCTTGCTTGCCACCGTGGCGCTGGAAAGGCGATGGGAAACAAAAATGGTGGTCTTGTCCTTCCGCAGGCGGTCAAACTGGTTGAAGATTTCCTGCTCCGCCATCGGATCCAGGGATGCCGTCGGCTCATCCAGAATCAGAATATCCGAATCCGCATAAAACGCGCGGGCGATGGCAAGCTTCTGCCACTGTCCGATGGAAAGCTCGGTTCCGTCCGGTTCAAAGATCCGCATCAACGGCGTCCGGTAGCCCTCCGGCAACCGGCTGATATCGTCTGCGGCATTGCTCTGCTCCGCCGCCGCACGAATCTCGCCCGGCTCCGGCTTCTTTGCAATGTTTCCGAAGCGGATATTGTCCTCCACCGTGCAGGCATATTTTCCGAAATCCTGAAAAATGATTCCGAAAATCCGGTACAGCTGTGCGACATCGTATTCCCGCAAATCCCTTCCGTCCAGAAGGATATACCCTTCTGTCGGATCATAGAGACGGGTGAGCAGCTTGATGAGCGTGGTCTTTCCGGCGCCGTTCAGACCGACCAGCACAACGGTCTCCCCGGGACGGAAGGTCAGACTGACATCATGAATGACATCATGATCCGCGTCCGGATACCGGAAGGAAACATGCACAAACTCGATGGTATGCTCCCCGCCCTTTGCAACGGGAACAGGCGGGGTAACGGAAGGTGTTACCGTCGCTTTTTCGTTCATAAAGAAGATCAGATTATCGATGAAAAGCGTCCCCTCGTAGACCGTCGCAGAGGTGGAAATGAGGGAGGACACGCAGGTGGCAATGCCCGTAATCGCTCCCGTGAACAGCGTATAATCTCCGATCAGAATTTTTCCTTCAAACACCTGAAGTGCAACCAGCAGAAACAGCCCGCAGTTGACCACACTGGAGACAACGGCAATGACCGTATTCCAGATGCTCTCATTCCGGATCAGCCTCCGAAGTCCGCTGTAGTAGCCGCCGAAAACCTGCCGGTACCGCTCGATAAAGGTGTCTGCAAGCCCGAAGACGCGTACCTCCTTGACCATATCCTTGTTGACCAGCAGATCGGAGTAGTAATTCATCTGCCGTCTTTCTTTGGAGCGGCGGCGGACATACTGAAAGTTCTTTTTCCGGTAGATGAAATTGATTACGGCGGAAGGAACGGAAACAGCAATCAGAATCGGAATCGCCCACCACATCCACGGTGCCGCGGTCAGGATTACCACGTAGCTGATCAGCTCAATGCTCTTGCTGACCACGGAAAACAGCTGAGACAGAATCTGAATCGGTCGGTTTCCCGCTTCCCGGTTGGCGTTTTCCAGCTTCTCATAAAAGGCAGGACGGTCAAAGGAGGAAAGATCCAACTCCTTGGACTTGCGCATCATCCGCAGTTTGACCTCACATACCACCTTCTCGCCCGCAATCCGGTTGACGGAGCTGCTGACGGTGTGCACCACCCGCTTCAGAATCCGGTATACGAACAGGAAGATCAGCAGAAAAAAGACCTCGGAGTGCAGAAAATCCGTCGCGGAGGGTGCTCCGCTTCCCAGCATCCGCTGCAGCTCGTTCAAGATGCTCTTGGAAATCAGGGAGCCGATGACCGGCGTGACCCCTTCAAACAGAGCAATCAGCGTCATGGTAAACAGAATCCAATGCCCCGTATCCCAGACCAGACGCAGAATGTAAACAAACCGATGGAAAAAACCGCCGAGCAGTTCCCGCAAAAAGCGGAAAATGTCCCGGAAATTCTTCGGCGGCTCCACACGCACATACTGCGGATCAAACCCTCTTCCTGCCGGCGGCGGAGGCGGCATCCTTCCCGTTCCGTTCATCCTTCTTCCTCCTCCCGCGCCCTGCGGGCTTGCTCCAGCTTTTCCAGAATGCCTCCGAGTGTCTCTTTCTCTGCCTCGTCCAGCGGTTCAAAGAAGCGCTTTGCACGGCGGCGGCGCTCCTTCTGGATTCTGTCGCGGTGCTCCTCCCCTGCAGGAGTAATGAAGATCAGTGTCACCCGGCGGTCTTTTTCGTCCTGCCGCTTCTCCACCCAGCCCTCGGCTTCCATCGCCGCGACGGCTTCCGAGGCGGACTGTGCCCGGATTTCCACCCGGTCCGCAAGCGCCTGCTGACTCATTCCTTCCCCCGGCGTCAGCGCATCCAGCAAATATCCGTATCCGCGTCGGCATTGGTGCTTCTCCCCTTCTCCGGCTACGCTTTCCGGTTTGCGCCGCAGGTGTGCCGCGGTACGCAAGAAACGCCGCATCAATTGTTCCTCGGTCATATCCGTTCTCCTTCCCGACCAATAAAAAACCGAACCCATATTGCCTGAAAAAACTGTCCGAAACCATATGCAAAAAATAAGGCACCTTAAATTAAGGTACCTTCATAATAGCATAAAATGCAAAAGATGTCAACAGGAAAAAGACTTTTGCCGGAATTTTCCCGGGTTTTCTTCAAAAGTGCCCTCTGTTTTCGCTTCCCGGCGAATATTTTTTTCCCGGTCGTTGACTTTTTTCTCTGATTATGGTACAATAAAGTGTTATAGGGAATTCTGAATGCAGGAAGGAGGCGGAGAGATGGTTCGCATTTTAGCGGTTTTGCCGGGAAGCATCGGCGAATCCGTCGGAATCCACGGCGGCGACACGTTGGTCTCCATCAACGGTCATGAGATTCACGACGTCCTGGACTACCGGTTCTATCTTGCCGAGAAGAGCATTGCTCTGGAGCTGTCCTGCGGGGAAGCGCCCTACTCCGTCCGCTTTACCAAAGGAGAAGCCGACGACATCGGGCTGGAATTTGAAACGCCGCTGATGGACCGGAAGCACTCCTGCGAAAACCACTGCGTCTTCTGCTTTATCGACCAATTGCCTCCCGGAATGCGGGCAAGTCTCTACTTCAAGGACGATGACGACCGGCTTTCGTTCCTCCACGGCAACTATGTGACCCTCACCAATCTGAAGCAGGCAGACATCGACCGCATCATCGCCATGCACATCTCTCCCGTGAACGTCTCCGTTCATACCACAAACCCGGAGCTTCGTGTGCGGATGATGAAAAACAAGCACGCGGGTGAGGTGCTTGCCTATCTGCGGCAGATGGCGGACGCCGGAATCGCGCTTTGTGCACAGATTGTCCTGTGCAAGAATCTCAACGACGGTGCGGAGCTGGAGAGATCGCTCCGGGATCTGGTCGGGTACTATCCGGCACTGCGCTCCTGCTCCATTGTCCCGGTCGGACTGACGCGCTACCGTGAAAAACTCTTTCCGCTGGAACCGTTTACCCCGGAGGACTGCGCCGCCGTCATCCGGCAGGTCAACGCGGTCGGAGAGGAATGTCTTGCAAAATACGGAACGCGACTGTTCTATTGCTCGGATGAGTTCTATCTCCGCGCCGGGCTTCCGATGCCGCCGGAGGAATATTACGAGGACTACTCCCAGATTGAAAACGGGGTCGGCATGCTGACCTCTCTGGAATCCGAATTCTGCGCGGAGCTGGAGTTTCTCGACGACTGGCTTCCGCAGTTTCACGCGCCCCGCACCGTTTCCATCGCAACCGGCGTCGCGGCATTCGACCATATCTGCAAGCTCGCAAAAACGCTTGCTGCCCGCGTTCCCGGACTGACGGTGCACGTTTACCGGATCATCAACCGCTTTTTCGGAGAGTCCATCACCGTCGCCGGGCTTCTGACCGGAAAGGACGTTTCCGAACAGCTCCTTGGAAAGGAGCTCGGTGACGAACTTCTCTTCCCTGCGGTCATGCTCCGGGCAGACGGAGATGTTTTCTTAGACGATATGACCCCAAAGACGCTTTCCGAGCGTCTCAGCGTTCCGGTTCGCCCCTCGCACAATGACGGTGCCGAGCTGGTCCGGAACATTCTGGGGGTCTGAGCGCTTCATAAAGAAAGGATGTACCATGTCAAAACCTGTGATTGCCATTGTCGGCCGCCCGAATGTCGGCAAAAGCACCCTTTTCAATAAACTGATCGGAGAGCGCCGCTCCATTGTGGAGGACACGCCGGGCGTCACCCGCGACCGGATTTACGGCGAAACCGAATGGCGCGGCAAAAAGCTGGTGCTGATTGACACCGGCGGCATTGAGCCGAAAACGAATGACGTGATTCTGCGTCAGATGCGCCTGCAGGCGCAGATTGCCATTGACACCGCCGACGTGATTATTTTCATGTGCGATGTCCGGACTGGGTTGACCGCCGACGACCGGGAAATTGCCGTCATGCTGAAAAAAAGCGGAAAACCGGTCATCCCCTGCGTCAACAAATGTGACCGCATCGGAGAACCTCCGGCAGAATTTTACGAATTTTATGAGCTTGGTTTTTCCGAGGATCCTATCGGCGTTTCCAGCATTCACGGAAGCGGCTCCGGCGACCTTTTGGATGCCTGCATGGAACAGCTTACCGACTGGCAGGACGGAGATGAGGATGACGACAGCATTCATGTCGCCGTGATCGGAAAGCCGAATGCCGGAAAATCCTCCATCATCAATCGCCTGATCGGTGAGGATCGCCTGATCGTTTCCGACATCGCCGGAACCACGCGGGATGCCGTGGACACACAACTGGAAAACGAATACGGAAAGTTCACCTTCATTGATACAGCCGGAATCCGCCGACAGTCGAAAATTGACGACAAGATTGAGCATTTCAGCGTGCTCCGCGCGCACATGGCAGTGGAACGCGCGGATGTGTGTCTTTTGATGATCGACGCTTCCACCGGAATCACCGACCAGGATACTAAAATCGCCGGCATCGCGCACGACGCCGGAAAAGCGGTGATTATCGTGGTCAACAAGTGGGATCTGATCGAAAAGGACAATTCCACGGTCAATGAGTTCAACAACAGGATCCGAACCGCACTGGCTTACATGCCCTATGCTCCGATCCTCTATCTCTCGGCAAAGACCGGTCAGCGGGTCTCCACCCTGTTTGAGCGCATTGCCTACGTCTACGGGCAGTCCGTCATGCGGGTAACAACCGGAATGCTGAATGATGTGCTTGGCGACGCGATGATCCGGGTTCAGCCTCCGTCCGACAAGGGGCGCCGTCTGAAAATTTACTATATGACACAGATCGGAGTGGCTCCTCCGACATTTGTGATTTTCTGCAACAACGTGGAGCTGTTCCATTTTTCTTATCAAAGATTTATTGAAAACTGTCTCCGGGAAACCTTCGGGTTTTCCGGAACGCCCATCAAACTGATTATCCGCATGAAGGGAGACGACGCAACCCCTTAACGCAATCACGGCGTTGCTTTTCTCAAAATTCCGGCGGTCGGATCGGAGGTATTCGGATGTTTATTGATCACGTAAAAATTCATATCAAAGCAGGAGACGGCGGAAACGGTGCCGTCTCCTTCCGCCGGGAAAAGTACGTTGCCGCAGGAGGTCCCGACGGCGGCGACGGCGGTCACGGCGGAAATATTGTATTCCGGGTGGATCCCGGCTCCAATACCCTTCTCGCCTTCCGCTACAAGCGCAAATTTGCGGCGGCACGCGGCGGCGACGGAAGCGGCGCAAAATTTCACGGCGCAACGGCGCCCGACCTTGTCATTCCGGTTCCCCCCGGAACATTGATCCGAGATGCGGAAACCAATCGGATTCTCCACGATATGTCCGAGAACGACGGAGCCGACTATATCGCCTGCCGCGGCGGTCGCGGCGGCTTCGGAAACCGTCATTTTGCCACACCGACCCGACAGGTTCCGATGTTCGCAAAAAACGGCACGGAGGGCGAGGAAAAGGAAGTGCTTCTGGAACTGAAAATGCTGGCGGATGTCGGCATCATCGGATATCCGAGTGTCGGAAAATCCTCTCTGCTCGCCCGCATCTCTTCTGCAAAGCCCAAAATCGCCGACTACCACTTTACAACGCTTTCTCCGAACCTCGGCGTCGTCCGGACGGGAGAGGGCAGCGGATTTGTCGCCGCCGACATTCCGGGGCTGATTGAAGGCGCGGCAGACGGAGCCGGACTCGGTCACGAATTTCTCCGCCACATCGACCGTTGCCGATTGCTTTTGCACGTGGTGGACATCTCCTGTTTTGAGGGGCGGAATCCGATAGAGGACATTCAGAAGATTAACCGGGAGTTGGCGCGCTACAGCGAGGAGCTTGCCTCCCGCCCGCAGATCATTCTTGCAAACAAATGCGATGCTCTGGATCGGGAGGTCGTAGACATTCCCGCTTTTGAATCCTTTGTGCGAAAAAACGGGTGGAACCTCCTGTATATTTCCGCCGCCACCGGAGAGGGCGTGGACGCTATGATCCGGCTGGTGGACGAAAAGCTGAAACAGCTCCCGCCGATGAAGATTTACGAAGCGGAAACAGTGCCGGAAGATACCTTTGCCGGAAGCGGAAAGGAAACAATCATTCGCCGGGAAAACGATACCTTCTATGTGGAAGGCGAATGGCTGAAAAATCTGATGGGACAGATCAACTTTGACGACTATGAATCCCTGAATTTCTTCCAGCGCGTGTTGCAAAAGAGCGGCGTTTTTGAAGCATTGGAGGCAAAAGGCTGCCGGGATGGGCATACGGTTTCTATCTATGACTTTGAATTTGACTATGTAAAATAAGTATATGCACCGCTAAGGGCGTCTGACCTTAGCGGTGCATATTCCTTGATCCGGAACCATGTTATCCCCTGAGAAAGCGGAGGCGGGCTGCGTTTTCGCCGAAAACCGATGGGAGCCAATCGTTTTTCCGTTTACAGATTCTTTCACAAAAAGGGGCGCCGCTTTTGCGGCGCCCCTTTTCGGATCTTTGGGAAAACGATGAAATCTGAAATCCGTTCCCCATCAGTTTGCAATACCGGAGTGCTCGATACCCTGTACCAGGAAGTTCTGGCAGAAGGCATAGAGAACAACCAGCGGTGCGATAATCAAAAGACCGCACGTGTTCCGGAATGCAGTGGTATAGAGGGTCTGATCCGTATTCTTGATTGCCTTGGTCAACTCACTGATCTTGGTTGCGTCTATCAGGTCAATCAGGAATTTCGTGTTGCTTGTGCTTCCGATCTTCACCAGCAGAGGCGTATAGAAGTTATCCGTCCACTGCCAGCAGAAGGAGAACAGGAACACCGTAATCATCATCGGGATGGACAGCGGGAGAATGATCTGCACAAAGGTACGGAAGGTTCCGCAGCCATCCATGTAAGCAGACTCTTCCAATTCGTCCGGAATCCCGCGGAAGAACTGGCGCAGAAGGAAGATGTACAATCCGTTCTTGAACGCCAGACCGCCAAGCGACAGAAGAAGCATCGGGAAATAGGTATTGGTCAGGTCGATTCCGCGCTGCGTCAGCTCCATATTTACCGAATACTCGGTGATGCCGCTTGCCGTAACGTGCTCTCCCCAGCGGATGGCATCCGGCAAAACGTTCAGCTTCTCGAAGAAGCCCGCGAGAACGCCCGGCTGTGCTTCTGTAATCACTCTGCCGAATTCGTCCGTCACCTCTGCAACAGCGCCGATATTCTTGATATTATGTCCGAAGAATTCGATTCCGCCGCCCTTGAGCAACCGGACAATACCGAGTACATCAAAGAAGCGGAATTCCATATACATGGAAAGCTGCAGCGTCTGGTGCGGAATAATCATGGTCAGCATGACCAGAAGGAAGATCAGATTGCGTCCGCGGAACTTGAACTTTGCAAATCCGTAACCGATCAGAGAGCAGATCAGAGTTTGCACGATGGCACAGGAAAGAGAAAGCAGGAAGGTATTCCGCAGGGCTTCAAAATATCCTAGCTCTGTAATAATTCCGCGGTAAATATCCAGGGACAGGTGCTTCGGAATCAGGCGAACCGTGACATCCACGAAATCCTCCGGCGCCATGACGGAACCGGCGATCTTCGTCAGGAAGGGATAAATGACGATATAGGAAATACCGATCATCAGAACCATGCGGAAAATCCACAGAACTACTTTTTGCAGAAAGTAGAAGGAAAGGAACTTCGCCTTCAGACGTTCCGACAGCGGTGTGCGGTCGAAATTGACACGGATCTTGTTTTTGGTCTCGCGCCGAATCGTCGGCGTCTTTTCAACATTCGGTGTATTCATCAGGTAAATTCCTCCTTCCTTAGTCATTCTTCCGCTGATAGAAGACAAACGCGGAGAGAATTCCCGCAATTGCCGCAACAATCAGCATAACGATCAGAAAATAGATCCAAGCCATTGCCGTGCTCATCTCACTGGATTCGCTGTACACCTTTTTGACGTAGACCATAACCTGATTGCTCTCGGTGGTGAAGGAGTCAATGATGGTATAAACGCCGTTGACAAGAATCATCGGGCTGATCATCGGGAAGGTAATCTTCCAGAAGGTTTCCCACGAGGTTGCGCCGTCAATCTTGCACGACTCGTAAATCGCGGGAGAAATGGACTGCAGACCGGCAAGGAAAATCAGCATCTGCACGCCGGAACGGTTGACAATATCGTAAATATTGTTGATGGCGGTGGTAACGTAGGTGACAATCTCGGTTCCGACCTTCATATTGGCAAACAATCGCTCAATATCCATGGTGGAAATCAACTGATCCGCCGCGCTGGTACCGGCTCCCGTATCTATACTTCCCTCATCCATATAGTCATTCAGAATATCGGCATTGGCAATGGTCTCCATAATACCGGTGGAAAGAATGACGGGAATGAAGAAAACGGAACGGAAGAACGCTCTTCCTGCTGCCTTCTGATTCAGCATTACCGCCATGAACAGAGAGAAAATCAGAATGGCGGGAATGTCGAATGCCAGCTGCTTGAGTCCGCTGACCAGGGTCTGTACGAACTCCGGGTCAACGAACAGTGCATCCTGATAGTTTTTGAATCCGACAAAATTCAGGTAGTAATCGCCGCCTTCGTAAATGATCTCACTGAAGCTCAGCTGAATGGACTGGAAAATCATCGGAATATAAATAATGACAAATCCAATGATGAACGGAAGGACAAAGAACCATCCCGCCCGCGCCTTGCGTCTGTCAAGGGAGGCAATTTTCTTTTTCTTCTTTTTGGCTGCTGCCGGCATGCCGGCATTGATCTCGTTTGTCATAAGTAGATTGCCTCCTTTCTCAATCGTAAAGAACCACTACATATCCGCCGCTCGGAATTGTATATGTAATGTTGTTGTACGTGACACGCACGGCGTAAGTGTTGTAGTTGAGGACGAATGTCTTGTATGCCGTTTTTTCGCCTGTTGCAGCATTGCGGTCTCCGTAGGTTACCGCAACGATCCGATTGTTGTTGACAACATACCGGTCGTTTGTATCCGTCACGGTTTCGTCCTGCTTGCCGTCGTCATCGTCCGTCGTCTTGATGGCATTCAGAATGTCCTCTTCGTCGAAAATGAAGTTCTCGCAAAGCGACAGGAAAAGCTCTTCATAAGCTCCGTAGTTTGCGGCATAAATTCCGCCTTCTGCAAAGCCGTTCACAAAGTGCTTCCGGATCTCGTCGCAGGCAACCTTCAGAACGTAATTTCTTCCGCCCTCTTCCAGATAGGATTTGTTCAGATTGTATTGCGCCTGAACACTGCTCATGTACGTTGCGGCAAGTGCGCGGTACTCCTCCATTGCAGACAAAAGCTTTGCACGCGTATCCGGATCCTCGTCATAAAGCGGTGTATTCTCTACCAGCTGAATGGCTTTGTCCAGGTTGACCAACAGATCCTGCGCCTCCTTGAGCCATGCCTGCATCTTTGCGGAGTAGGACATCAGCTTTGTGGTGTATTCCCGCAGAGAAGCCATTTTCGTGGTCAATGCGCTGACGTTATCGCGGTAAGAATTCCGAACCGCAGACTGCAGCGCAGCAATCTCGGCTTCCATTTCGTTCGCAAGCTTCAGATCCTCTTCGGAAAGCGCTTTCTTCAGCTCCTCCCGCTCCTCGTCCGTCAGTTCCCGATCCACGCCGGGCGTTTCCGTCGAAGAACCGTCCCCGACTCCATCCCCGGCAGTGGTTGCCGGAGCGTCGGTTCCTTCCTCAGGAGTGTTTCCGGAATCCTCTCCGGTATCTGCCTTGGAACCGCCGGCAAGCAGGAATGCATCCAGCTCCGCGATCTTTTTGGCAAGCTCAACACCGGAGGTGCTGGTCTCGTATCCGCTCTTGATGGCGGCGAGCAATGCGGTTACCTCGGAAGAAAGATCCTTATTGGAATTGAAGAAGTTCTTGTAGCTGTTGATATAGTCGCGGGAACCGGTCTCACCATTGTTGGCAATCTGCATGGCGCTGAGAATGTTTTTCATGGTCTTCTCGGCATTGAACGCCACGCCCCATGCGTCGGCAACCGAAATCAGCTGCTCCGTTTCCTGAGCCTGCTGCTTTTTATCCTCCTCGCGGATCGCATTCTTCAGCTTTTCCGCAATGTCGGCTTCCAGTTCATCCAGGTCCAGGACACGCTCACCGACCAGGAACTCATGACCGATGATTGCTTTGGTCTGTACATCCCGCAAAAGTCCGTTCAGTTTGGAGTAGTATTTGACCACGTCCTCCAGCCAGATATCATATCGCACGGAATAGTTCTGGCTGAGGTAGAGATCCTCCTTCAGCTTATCCGTGTTGCGGTAGGAAAGAACAAAGTAAATTCCGGAACCGTTCTCCAAAGCACGGAGGATTGCATAGTTGGTGTCGCCCTCCTTGTTGAGCGGAGTTCCCGCAAACTGAATGTAGCCGTGCAGAACCGCGCCGACAAACGGGATGGACGCGCTGGATTTGACATACCGGCTGGAATCCAGATCCACATTCAGAAGGTGATCCATATATGCCCACGTATAGGCATTGCCGCCGTCTGCCATCAGGCGGTATCCCTTTCCGGTGATCTCCTTCAGCGCATCGACGGTGTTTTCCTTGCTGTCCTCGCGGTTGTAAGGATCGTCCTCATCAAAGTCGGAGTTCAGTGTGTTTCCGAGAGATGCCACCGACATGGTGCGCAACCCGTACTCCTCATAATTGGAAAGCAACTTCGTGTAGAACTTGTCGTATCTCGACGGAGAGATTGCCAGCTGATAGAAGCTGGTGTAGCTCTGCCGGGTTGCGCTGTACTGCCGGTAAGAAGTATACCGGTTGTCGATGGTACGAACCGCGTCTTTTTTCAGACTCAGTCCGTCAAACAGAGAAGTGTTCGTAAAGTATGCGAAATCAAAGTCGGGATAAAGTCCCAGATGCGAACCGTCCCCGCGTGCATTGATGGCATCCGCCTTCTGTACGAGGTCGCGGAAGCCGTCACTGCCGCCGACGCTCTTTTCCCACTTCAGGCGGTACGGAACCGTCGCATACATTCCTCCGTTGGCAAAGCCCGTCAGTTTGAAGTTGATGTTTTTGATTCCGCGCTCGGAAAGCTCGGTGTACATGGTCATCAAATCTTCAAACGTCGTCAAAGGTGTCATCACGTTGACAGGCATCGTGGCGATGGTCTCAACCGTTTCCAGAGCACCGAACGACTCAATGTAAAGCGGAATATCCTTCTCTACCTCGTCTGCCGTCAGTGCCGACAGTGCGCCGCTCTCGCAGAGATAATCGCGGTAGGCTTCCGCCATTCCGAGCCAGCTTGCATCGTAGTACGTATAGGAAGGCTCTGTCTCCTTCGCCTTTGCCGCCACGTTCTTATCGCACAGCATAATATACCGCAACGCAAGACTTCCGGTATATTTCCGGTCGGACACCACCGTCATGGTCTTGCTGGACGTGACGGAAATGGATTCGGAAATATCGTAGCTGTCCTTCGGCTTCGGGTTGAAGTAGTTCATCATCATACTGTAGCTGCTGAGGGAGCCTGCATGATAGGTGGAAATTTCCGCAAGGGAATCTCCGGATTCAATCATCGCAAGGAACCCCTTCTGCTCCACACGGATGCTGTTCTCCAGCTTTCCGGTGGTCAGCGTCTTGTCAGCCAGCTCCTTCTTCAACTCTTCCAGCGTCTTGACCGTGTGGGAAACGCGCTCCGATACCAGCACGGTATCCTTATCCACCGTGTCCAGATAGGAGTACTCGTAATACACTTCGCTCGACACCGTTCCGTAAACCGGATACCGGATGGATTTCTGATACGTTACACCGCTGATTTCATGGTAGGCATAGTCCAGTCCGTACACCTTTCCGCGCACCACCGTGGTAGAGGTGGTGTTCAACTGGTCGAAATCGAACAATGAGCCGGAGCCGTCCGGATAGAAGTTATATCCGACCGTTTCCTCAATCGTCTCATTGCCTTCCAGATCCTTCGCCGTGTAAACAAAGCCCGCGTTCTTATTGTTGCCGGCACCCATGTAAGGAAGAATACTGACACTCTCCAGAGTATATGCCGTCATATCGTAGCGCAATCCGTTGCAGGGCAGACGGACGCTCATTCCGTTTTTGTCAATGGAATACTCCAGAGCCATCTTGAACACCGGATACTGTTCATCCGTTGCAACATAGCCGGTTTCTTCATGGTCGGCATCCATCTGCTCGTAGGAATAATCCGAGCAGTAGGTTTTGATCATGGTCTCTGCCCAGTTTTTATCGCTGATGGAGATCTGGTCGGTTTTGAAAGCGTGCAGAATCCGGCGTTGCGGAACCTTTTCTCCCCGGTTGTTCAGATAAAAACTGCCGTCCTCTTCGGTGATGTAAACGATTCCGTTTTCATCGTACAGATACGCTTCGCCCAGTGCCGGATACTTCAGAATGTTCTGCGCCTGAAACGCAGAGGATTTCTTATTGATATCAACGGTCTGCCAGAAGTTCATAAAACGGTCGTACTGGAACTGAGATACGCTTCCCTCGTTCAGCGCAGCCGTCATCGGCTCAACAATGTACTTGGAATAGCTCTCGCCGAAAATCCAGATCGGAACCAGCTTTCTTCCGTCCTCACGCCCGATGGTATACTCGACACGGACACCGTTCTTGATCCGCTGTACATTGATCTGATCGTTACAGGCAGCATCCGCATAGCTGTAAAGCTGCTTGCTCATACCGTTGTCGGTATAGTTGATAATAATCTGCGACAGGAGCTGACCCTTGGTGGAAACAGAACCGGTAGAGCCTGCAACATCATACGGATTGGAGAACAGGATGTTTCCGGATGCCGTCTCGACCGTGGCAACCTCGCCGCTTTGTTTGTCAATCCAAAGCTCATATCCGTCACGGGAAAGCATTTTTGTCATGGTCGCCAGCTTTTCCTGCGGGTTTCTGTACACGGTGATCGGGTAATCCGCAATCTTCGGAAGCTCCGCGACCGTGTCCTCCGCGCTGATCTCAATAACGAACAGACCGCTCAGAGCACTGACGGTTAAAATGACGGCTAAGAGTGTCGCAACTATTTTTTTCATGGATTTCATTTTACAACCTCCTCTGCCGGTCATTATACACGGTACTGAATTTCCGTTACGATATTGGTCACCAAGCCAACCAGCTTACTCAGCAGCATACCGAACAACAGAATGATAAACACAATACAAGCCATTGCGAGAATGGTTCCCAGAATCGTGATCAGATTCTTGAACAACGAATAGTCATGCGTCACCATCGTGCCGAAGAACAAAAGGATTCCGACCCAGATGAACGCAACTGTGGAAAGCAGCGTGATGATCGTCGCTTCCGTGGCAACCACCCAGTTGGAGCACAGCGTCGCAGGAATAAGCAGAAGCACCAGCGGCAACAGTGAATAGGAGCACGCGATGAAGATATCCCGGAAGCTTCCCTCTCCTTCAAACAGGGTCGTCAGGCACCAGTTTGCCAAAACAAACAGGAAGAACGGAACCAGCACGGAAATAACCTGCATCCAGATGGATGCAAATTCTCTGGTCGGGTTCATTACATATCCGGTACCGATGCTCTGATAGAAGAACGCCAGAACAGTCAGCACAATGAACACAAGCGACGCGCGTACCGATCCGCGATGCTCATGCTTCAGATCGTAAAATCCGTCAAACGGATGGAAGATCACATAGAATCCGTACAAAAGCTCCTGTCCGAAGGTTTTGTGCGTCCGCCCGTCCGTGGCAACCCGCTTGTTGACCTTGCCTGCCCACGTGAAGAATTTCACCACGGCGACAATGACAATGATGATGATTGCAACCAACAGCAAGAACCAATTTGCCATCCACTCCTTCCGGACTTCCTTATAGGAGTTGGACCAGTTTTCGGTATCGTACGCAACCTCATAGTAGTGCAGGGACTCTTTGTACTCGCCGCTGCGGTAAAGCGCATTTCCGATTCCGACATACGCCGCGTCAAAGTTGGAGTTTCGCTGAAGCACTTTGTTCCAGCATTCAATCGCATAATTGAAGTCCAGAGAGTTCTCTGCGGCAATTGCTTCCAGCAACAGGTCACCGTATTCGGTTCTCTCATAGACCACCACACCGCCGTTTCCGGCTCCCGCATCCAATACCAACATGGTATCTCCCTGATACGTGACACCGCGGATGTTGGAGATGCTTCCCAGCATGGATCCGCTGTCACCGAAGGCGAAGAGCAGATTTCCGTCGAAATCGTAGGTGTAAAGCTTGTTTCTCTTGGAATCAATGATGGTCCACGTCTTTTCCGGACCTGCAGCAACGTCTGTTACGGTAGAAACACCCGTTGTCTTGACCTTAGAGTCGGTGGTCGTGGAAAAGTCGATTTCACCTGCCGGCGGCCAGAACCCGTTCCGCCGCATGATCTCGCTTCCTGCGGGATTCAACAGCTTGACAGGCATATACTTTCCTTCCTTGGACTTGGCCGTAATGGCGCCTCTGACAGAACTTTCATCAATACTGGAGGTCGTCACATAAATGAAGCCCTCGTCATTGATGGTCAGGTTGTTATACTCAGTGGAAACTTTGCTGGAGGAATACAGCTTCTGCTCATCGGTCTGAAACCGTCTCCAGATGATTTCCCATGCGGAAATGGTAACCGCCTGTGCCCCGATGAATCCGACAAAGTCGCCTTCGGAATCCATGACGATGACCCCCTGATAGGTAGAGGAGGACACGACGTAAATTCTGCCGTACTGGTCAATTGCCATGGCAATCGGCTTATAGATGGCGCTCTGATCAAACAGCTGGCTTTCCGGTGCGGAAACGATGCGGACAAAATTTCCTTCCAGATCAAATTCCACCAGACGGTTCTTGTCGGTATCGCATGCCCAGATGGAGGTGTCCGTGACAAATACGCCGCGGGGTCCCTGCAGGGAGTCATTGTTTCCCTGATCGTTGACAAACGCGGAAATGGAGAACGAATACTCCAGATACCGGTTGAAAACCACGATCCGGTTGTTTCCCGTATCGGCAATGTAGACATTTTCCTGCTTATCGGTGACGATATCGCTGGGGTTTTTGAAGTCCTTATCCATTTTCATCTCACGCCAGCCGAGAGCCTGCTCTGCCGTATAAGCATCCGGAGAATACAATGCGGTACCGGAAATGGAGTAGGTGTATGTCTGGTATGCCGACGAAGCACTGGTACTGACTACTGCAAGCGGAATGATCGTAACGAGTGCCAATACGACAAGCAATATGGATCTTAATTTTTTCATATTGACCTCCTTTAGTCTTTCATACCGCTGGAACCCATGGTCTCAATGATGTTGGACTGCGTAATCACAAAGACCAGAATCGGAACCATCATCATCAGCACAGTGGAAGCCGCCGAAGCTCCGGCACGCTTGATACCGCCGGCTGTAATCTGTCCGATCGCGTAGTTGAACGATTTCAGCTGCTCGGAATAAATATAAATGGAAGAACCGGAGTTCCACAGGCTCTGGAACGAATAGATAATCAGCGTCAGCCATGCCGGCTTGACCATCGGCATCGCAATGGTCCAGTAGGTGCGGATTTCGCTGGCACCGTCCAGCCGTGCGCTTTCCAGCACCGCGTCTGCAACGTGCGTGTCCATAAACTGCTTCATCAGGTAAAGCCCCAATGTGTATCCCCATGCCGGAACGATAATCGCCCAGTAGGTATCAATCATATGGAAGGCGCTCATCAGCATGAAGCTGGTGATGCTCGTCACGGTGGAGTGGAACATCAGGGATGTACGGATGGTTTTGAAAATTCCGTTTGCTCCCGGGAACTTGATCTTTGCCAGTGCATAAGCACACATGGAGGCAATAAAGAGGTGTCCGAACGTTCCTGCGACCGTAATAAATACGGTGTTGAAGATGTAACGGGAAAACGGAACCCAGGAGTCATTCATCAGCGTAAACAGATCCCGGAAGTTGGAAAACGTCGGATTTTTTACCAGAAACCGCGGCGGATACATCCAAAGCTCATCCAAAGGCTTCAGGGACTGGGAAACGACATATACCATCGGCAGAAACATGAAAAGTCCGAGAATGGTCAGAATGACTGTGATACCGGCATCTCCTCCCGCCGAACGGGAAAGGACAACTCTGTGCTTTCTTGTTCTTAATTTTGCCATATCACGAACCTACCTTTGAAAGAACTTTCTTGACAACCATGTTCGCGCCGATCATGATTGCGAACAGCACCACAGCGATTGCCGAAGAATAACCGATCTCATATCGGGATCCGCCGTAGTCCTCCAGGTGGTGCATGATGGTATGCGCCGCGTAGTTGACCGAGGGGAAACCGCAAAGTGCCGTAACCACGCCTCCGAAGCCGAAGGAGTTTGTAATGGACATGACCGCACCGAACATCAGCTGCGGCTTCATGTTGGGGAGTGTAATGTACCACAGCTCCTGCCAGCGGTTTTTGACGCCGTCCACGGCACCCGCCTCATACTGGGCGCGATCCACGCCCTGCAAGCCTGCAATAAAGGACAGGAACGCGTGCCCCAGAGAAGTCCAGAGAGCAACCATGATACACAGCGGCATGACATACTTTTCATTCTTGAACCAGTTGACCGGTTCTGTGATAAAGCCCGTCTCCATCAGCATTGCGTTGACCCAGCCGTAGGAGTCCGACGAGAACAGTGTGCTCCAGATCAGATACACCGAACCGGAAATGGACGGTGCATAGAAGATCAGCGTAATCACCGAACGGATCCGCGGGGGAAGCTCGTTGATAAACCACGCGACCAAAAACGACATCAGGTAGGATGCAGGTCCGACGATGACGGCAAAAACGAAGGTGTTTTTGCAGGCGATCAGGAAAATGTCATCCGAGAAGAACAGGTTGATGTAGTTGTCGAGCCAAACCATATTCGGCCATTGCAGCATGTTGAAATCCGTAAAGCTGATGACGATGGAAAGGATGACCGGGACGATGGTGAAAACGGTGAAAACCAGCACATACGGTGCAATCAGCAGATACGCAATCCGGTTCCGCTTCATTTCCTTCCAGATCCACTGTCTGTAGGTCATATCCTTTCTGGCAACTGCTTTATATTCTGATTTTTTTGCCATTGATTTTTCTCCTCACATAGATTTCAGACACGGATCAGTAAGAAGCCAGTGCATCCGCCGCATCTCCGAGGCACTCGGAAATGAAGTAGAGCAGTTCCTGAAGGTTCAGGTCTTCTATTCTGTAGCCTCCGGATTTGGTCTCCATGGTCTGCTTGCTGACATTTACATAATAGGAAGGCATTTCAGCGGTCTTTCCGCTGACCTTGGTAATGGTGCGCGTCGAGCCGTCCCACTCGCCCTTCAAAAGCGTCATGAACTGCTCGGAAGCCTCCCGCAGTTGCGCAACCTTCTGGTTTGCAATACCGTATTTGGCAAGCTCGATGGCAGCGGTATATGCATCCTTCTTATGATTATCCTCCAGCAGCTTCAATGCAGCGGTTGCCTGATCCATTCTCTTCTTTGCCAGCGTCTGACCGATTTCCAGCGTTTCCAGACCAAACTCTGCCCGCTTCCGGGTAATTTCGTTGTTGATGGTATTGATATAGCTGAGCAGTTTTGTGGTCGGGTTTGCATCATCGTTGTAAGCAGCGAGGAATGCGAAGTTGGTGTAACGGTCAATGTAGTAATATCCGGGGTAGTTGTTGACGGAAGCAAGGTTTTCGAACTGCTTGGAAACCTCCACATACTCGTCGTGCGTCCAAGGCATGCTCTTGAGCGCCTCGCGGTTTGCGGTGGAGTGCTTTGCAGAGTCACCGATGATTGCCACCATCTCGTTTGCGTAGGAAGACTGCGCTTCGGCTCCGGTGTACCACTTCATGTACTCCCATGCCGCATCCCGCTTCTTAACTCCGTCTACCATGACGACTGCGGAAACAGCGGAAATAGAGCTGTTGTTGATGGTGGTGGTGCCGTCCTCATTGACGGTCTCCCAGCCGGGCATCGGAACGAAGGTCCAGTTGCCGTCAAGCTCGGTTGCAAATACCTTCAGCTGGTTGTACAGTGCCGTATAGCTTGCAATGATGATCGGCATTTCTCCGGTACGGAAGCGGTTTGCCGCCTCATACTGGTACGGGAAGGAATACTGCGTAAACATGCCGCACATCTTTTCAAATGCCGCAAGTCCCATTGTGGAATCCAGATTGATCCGCATACCGTTATCTGCCCACAGGTCTCCTCCCATCTGATAGAGGAAAATCTTATAGTCGGTGGTAACACCGATCTTCATATTATTGGACTCCAGCTTGGACTGTGCCACATAGATTTCTTCCCATGTCTTGGGAATCTCAATGCCCAGATTGTACAGAACATCCAGACGGACAAACATCATGGAAAAGCCCTGCGTTTCCGGCAAGCCGTAATAATGCATCTCGTTGTCGGCATCGGCGATTCCGAGCACGTTCAGTGCCGCTGCATTGAAATCCTTCAGCATCTCCCGCTCGAAGTCTTTCACGGAATCATGTTCCATCGTTTCAATGTTCAGCAATGCACCGCGGATTGCATAGTTGATGACCGTCTCATGTCCGAGTCCGAGGTAAACATCCGGTCCCATGCCCGCCAGAATGGAAGGCAGCAGGGTTCCGCCGTTGACCAGCTTCAGGTCTACGGCAATATTGGTCTGCTGGGTAAAGCCGTTGGTGGAAAGGTTCCGGAGCACGTTTGCCTGGTCACGTCCGTAAGGAACCCAGACATTGATGGTTTCGCCGGCGCCGTTCGCGCTTTCCATTGCACCCATGCTGTTGTAATCGCGGAAGAAGCTCTGAATGAAGCTTTTCAGCTCATGCCACAGCGTCCGGAAGAAGCCCGCCGCTCCCTTGGGCGCTTCCGCGTCCGCAGGCTGAATCATCAGATAATCCAACTGAAGCGGCTGCGTCATGGCATCGGTCAGGAACGTACCGAGCGAGCCGACATAGCTCTTGAAGGTTTCAAGGTTCTTTGCAATTTCGTTTTCGTCCAGTCCCATTCTGTCCAGCAGAGCACTGAGTTTGTCACAGGTACCGGAATAGGTGGAAGCAACCCCGGCAGTGTTCTTCAGGAACGCAGATACCTCGTTCAGCGCTGCCTTCTGGGTAAAGAAATCGATCATGGTATCCGGCAGAAGCCGTGTAAAGCTGTAGTCGCGGTAGTCGTCGGGAGACGTTCCGGTCAGCTTGATGATTGCAAGGTAATCGTCATTGAGTGCATTCAGGATCGCCCGGATCTTCTGTACCTGCTCACTCATGGAACCGAGCGTCACCTCCAGACGAAGCGTGTAAACCTCGCCTGCGCGCAGATACAATTGATAGGTAGGAACATTTTCGCCGCCCTCGGAGGCAAGTTTGGTCACCTGCCAGCCGGTTCCGTAATTGTAGCGGAGCTTTGCCGCCTCGGCAAAGGGGAGGCCGTCATAGTAGCCGGCATCATTTCCGTTCCGGCTCACGTAGTCCGCGCGGTCGCCTTCGGTAAAGAGCTGCAGAGAACGGTTGACATACATACCGTCAAGGTAGCTCTGGCGGAAACGGGAATACACATCATAAAATCCGGAGGAATCCACCGAGAAGGTGTATTCCACCCACTGTCCCGCAGTCTCCCACTTTTCCGTACCGATGGTATTCAGCACTGTGCGGGTGGTATCCACCGGAGAGGAGTTTGCAGAGGTTCTGTCCTCCACCGGATAGACAACATTGGTAGAGGTATGTCTGGTATACTCTGCTTCCAGCTTCAGGATGCTTTTTCCCTGGGCGTCGCCCACTTTGGAAACAATGTCCTTCCGGTAATCCTCGTAGGAAGGAGCAGAAGTATACGGCAGAAGCGTCAGAGAAGAGAATACGGCAGGCTCGTTGACGCTCTTCAGCGAAAATTCCAGATTCCCGTCTGCATCCGGTCCGATGAGGAATCCGAAGTTTTCACTTGCATAAATTTCGGATGCACTTGCGGCATACGTATGGGAAAAGCCTTCGCTGTCGTGGAACAGATACTCCATCCATTCCGGCGTCTGCAACTGGGAAGGACGGATTTCATTGTTGTCCGCATCCGTCCCGAAGAACCGGATTCCGTATTTCTCAAGAAACGCATTGATTTTCACGGTGAAGACCTTCGGATAAATCACGCTGACGGAAGAACGGTCGTCGGAAACCGTATAGGTCTTTCCGGAAACAAATCCCGCATCCTCTGCGTCGCGTACAACCGCCTCCAGCGTATCATCCTTCCCGAGACGGTAGGTTCCCACCATCTCCCGTTTGTCGGAGGAGGTTCCGCCCTGCTGATAGGAGGACCACATCTTGGACAGCGACAGCGAACGCGCTTCGGAGAAAGGCGCTTCCCCGTTGATGTAGAATTCCCGCTCCACCGCACTCGGTTTGGAGGCAATGGGATAATATTGCAGAGAAAGGTTGAACAGCATTGCCGAGCGGATGTTCTTCTCGGTCAGGCTGACCTTCCATGTCATGGTTCCGACGCTCGGCGTATAGACCGCAGTCACACCGTCAAAGGAATCCACATAGGCAAGATCGCTCTTCTCATGCCCCGCCTCCGCCGCGGCATCCGCCGAGGTATAAACGGTTCCGTCGGAGTCGGTCATTTTCCATACGCCGTCGGTCATCGTGATGGTGATTCCGCCGTTCCGGAAAACCCAGTTGTCGGTCATCGGCAGAACGGTGGCTTCCGTTGCTTTCGTGACCCCCTTGAAGTACAGTGCCTGATACTCGTCGTAACTGATGGTCTCCAGCGTCTGCTGATAGTCATTGATCGACTTATCCGTCGTATTCGAATGACCCGATCCGCTGTCGGCACTGACGGCAAGCACAGTGCTGCTCACAAGACACAAAAGCGCCAGTGTCAGGCACAAGAATCTCGTGAATCGTGTTTTTCTCATTTGCGTTTCCTCCTGCAAATCGTTAAAGGGCTTCTGTCCGTTTTTTCGGCAAAAATTCCGCAAAAAGAGTCGTAAAAAACTCTCTCAGCGGAAAAATGTCGTATCTCCCACCCTGCTGCCGATCCTCCGGAACGCCGGATTTTCTGCGGCATAGCGGGTGGATTTCTATTCGGAAAACCCCCGGACTGTTTCAGCAAAACAGAGTTTTCCTCAAATAAGATAGTAATATCATATCACAAAACCTCCGCCCTGTCAAGCAAAAACATTTCAACCGTTTTCCTCCGGGGCGCCCTTCCGGCGCGAAAATTCATTCAGGCGTCAAATCCAATGTGAAAAAAATTTACAATCTTCTGCCCTTTTTTTCACCTTCCAAAAGCCCTTTTTCCGGATAGTAAATTTAATTTAACAAAAATATGTGCTTTTTATTCCAACAAGCCTGTTTTTTGTGTATTTTTACCCACGGCAATCTGATACATTTTTGACGAATCTACGAAAAGTAAATATTATTTACTTCAAATCGGACATCAAAAAAAGAAATTCAGGTCAGAAAACCCGTTTTTTGGATTTGTGAAAGTTGCACATTTTCCGGACAAAAATTTCTACATTCTGAATGAGTTTCGTTTTTCACTTTCGCACCTCTTTTCCGAAACCATTCGCCAAAGTATCCCTTTGCCGCCGCAACAAAGAAGAACGTGTCAGACCAACCGCCCGCCACCATCCGGAAGCATCGTTTTCGGTCTTGTTTTCGGTCTTGTTTTCGGTCTTGTTTTCGTCGTTGTTCTCTCCGCCGCCGTATCATGCTCACGCCACGTTTATTCTGCCTTTACGCCCGTCTTAAAAGGCATACATCCGCGAAGCAATCCCCAACCCATCGGTATCCATATCGTTGCCAGTCCATTGGTTTTTCCACCAGTCCCACAGACGCTTCCGCCGCAATCATCCGCTTCTCTCTTCCCTCTCCCCCTTCCCCTTTTCTGCTGAACGTTCGCCTTCCAATTCTTCCGATGCAGGAAGAAAACCACACCCCATCGTTGAAAACACCCAATATTTTCAGGAAAAATCTTGACAAGCTTCCAAAAAAAGTGTATCATAGAAAATGCCAAACAAACTGAATCATTCGCGCAGCGGTACGCTATGCCCTTTGGGGGTATAGTCTTGTTTTGTCGCACAAAAATCGGGAATCCCTAACCATACCCCGGAATTGGTAAAAACGCAAATTCCGAATAATTGTGTGGGCAGGGACGCGATAAGCAAAGCACCTATGCGTTATTCAGTTTGTTTGGCGACAACCGGAGTTTGTGTTTTTCGTGCGCGAGCTTCGGCTGGCGCACTTTTTTTATTTCATTTTTTATTGCAAGGAGGAAAACACCATGCACGCGAAAAAGCAAAACCGAACCGCGTTCCGCAAAATCGGAGCAACTGCTTTAGCGCTTCTGCTCTCGGCAACTGCACTGCAGGCTTGTGCAAATCAGGAGACACAGCCGCCGGAAGCAGGAAAAACGGCATATGAGCTTGCCGTAGCAGCAGGCTTTGAGGGAACCCTTGAGGAGTGGCTCCTCTCTTTGAAGGGCGACACCGGTGCCCAAGGCGAGAAGGGCGAGAAAGGTGACACCGGAGCCCAAGGCGAGAAGGGCGAGAAAGGTGACACCGGCGCTCAGGGCGAAAAGGGTGACACCGGCGCTCAGGGCGAAAAGGGCGAAAAGGGTGACACCGGCGCTCAGGGCGAGAAGGGCGACAAGGGTGACACCGGTGCCCAAGGCGAAAAAGGTGACAAAGGTGACACCGGCGCTCAGGGCGAAAAGGGCGACAAGGGTGACACCGGAAAGGACGGGCGCGGAATTCTGAAGGTAGAGATCATCGACGGCTGGCTGGTGATCACCTACACAGACGATCCCGACCATCCGGTCAAGGTCAGTTCGCTTGCGGACCTTTTGCAGGAAAGCGAGGACGGATTCGATTACTACCCGCTCCCGGACGGCACCTACGGCATCAGTTGCGGAAAAATGAAGTACATGAGCGAAATCACCATCCCGGACACCCACTTTGGGAAGCCCGTGACACAGATTCTGCCGGACGCATTCAAGGATTGCGCCAGCCTGAAATCGATCTCCATCGGGAAAAACATCACCACGATCGGTAGTAACGTATTTGCAGGCTGTACCTCTCTGAAAAGCATCACCGTTCCCGGCAATGTAACTACCATCGGTGATTACGCCTTTGCAAATATCACCACTCCGATTGTCATCCGGCTGGAAGAAGGTGTGACCACCATCGGAGAAAGAGCTTTCTACAACTGCTCCAACCTGACCAGCGTCACCATCCCGGATAGTGTAACCTCCATCGGAGCAGAAGCCTTCTACAAATGCTCCAACCTGACCGCGGTATACATCACAGACCTTGCAAGATGGTGCAACATCGAGTTTGCATTTTGGTCCTCAAATCCGTTGTCCCATGCCAAACACCTGTACTTGAACGGAACGGAAATCACGGAACTGGTCATTCCCGACGGCGTAACAAACGTCGGAAGCTACGCTTTCTACAACTGTACCGCTTTCAAGAGCGTCACCATTCCGGACAGCGTCACTTCCATCGGAGACCATGCTTTCTCCGGTTGTACAGGTCTTGCAAGTATCACCATTCCAAATAGCGTCACCTCCATCGAAAAAAGAGCTTTCTACAACTGTTCCAGCCTGACCAACATTACCATTCCAAATAGCGTCACCTCCATCGGAGCAGAAGCCTTCTCCAACTGCTCCAGCCTGACCAACATCTCCATTCCGGGCAGCGTCACCTCCATCGGAGAAATGGCTTTCTACAACTGCTCCAGCCTGACCGGTATCACCATCGGAAATGGGGTCACCTTCATCGGATCCTTTGCTTTCAACATTTGCACCAACCTGACCGCGGTATACATCACAGACCTTGCAAGATGGTGCAACATCGAGTTTGCATCTTGGAGCTCAAATCCATTGCAATACGCCGGGCACCTGTACCTGAATGGAACAGAAATCACGGAGCTGGTTATCCCCGACGGCATAACGACTATCAAAAATCATGCCTTCCGGGGTTGTTCCTCTCTTGCTGGAGTCACCATTCCAAATAGCGTGATAACCATCGGAGACTGTGCCTTCGAAGGTTGCTCTTCTCTTACCGGAGTCACCGTTCCAAATAGCGTAGCAACCATTGGAGACCGTGCCTTCGAAGGTTGTTCCTCTCTTGCTGGAGTCACCATTCCAAATAGCGTGATAACCATCGGAGACTGTGCCTTCGAAGGTTGTTCCTCTCTTACCGAAGTCGCCATTCCAAATAGCGTAACATCCATCGAAGACAATGCATTCTACGGTTGTTCCAGCCTGACCAACATCACCATTCCGGATAGTGTAACCTCCATCGGTGCAAGTGCCTTCTGCAATTGCTACAATTTGACCACCGTTACATTCACCGGAACAATGGCACAATGGAACGCCATTACGAAAGAATCCGGATGGAAGAATAACACCTCTGCTTCCCTGAAGGTTGTCTGCACCGACGGCACAATCCAAATCTGATCCATCCGAATCCACCGAATAACAAAACAGGGGCTGTGAAAAACATCACGTTTTTCACAGCCCCATTCTTGTATCAAAAGATTTTGCCGGACAAAAAATCTCTTCTACCTCGGTAGAAACCGGAACACTTCTGCAACCGCCGGAAAACCTTCCGAAGCGTGTCAGTTCAGAAAGCCGTTGATGATCTGCTCTTCGGCTTCCTTCTCGGTCAGCCCCAGCGTCATCAGCTTTATCAGCTGCTCTCCCGCAATCTTTCCGATGGCAGCCTCGTGAATCAAAGAAGCATCCACATGATTCGCTTCAATCTGCGGCAGAGCGGTCACGGATGCGGAATCCATAATAATGGCATCGCATTCGGTGTGCCCGTTGCATTTGTTGTTTCCGTTGACATGGGAAAGAAATGCCTGCCGGCTCCGATCCCTCGCAACCGAGCGGGAAACGACATGCGTCCCGCAATCTACCCCGTTCAGGTCTACCGTAAAATGCGTCTCCGCCGTTTGGCTCCCGTGCGTCATGATCTTCTCATGAATCACCAGCACAGCCCCGTCCTCCAGCGTCGCGCGCGTCTCGCGCCGGGTGGAATCCACCCCCTTGATCTGCGCAGTTTCCATCTCCATATAGCTGTTTTCGCCGAGGAACGCAATTGTGGTGGGGTTCATCACATTTTTTCCGTTTCCGTCTCCCTCGCCGTAGTGCTTTTCGATATAGCGCACCCGTGCATTCTTCTCCAGCCAAAAGGTGTGAATCCCGCTGTGCTCACTCTCCGACGTGCCGGAGTTGTGGATGCCGCACCCTGCGACAATGGTCACGTCCGCACCCTCACCGATGTGAAAATCGTTGTATACCAGCTCCTTCAGCCCCGTCTGCGACAGGAGCACCGGAATGTGTACACTCTCGTTTTTGGTTCCCGGATGAATATAAATATCAATGCCGGACTTGTCCGTCTTTTTCTCAATGTGAATATTGGCGGAATCGTTCTTTCCGTAAAGAGCGCCGTTGATGCGCAGGGAGTAAGCCCCTTCCGGCACCTCGTGAATCCCCGCAACCTCTTCCAGAAGCTTTTTCTGAATGGCGTCAATCATGATGGCACTCCTCCTTTGTCATGCGGCAACAGGTTTTCCGGCTCAACAGTTCCGGCAGAATCTCCTCCCGGCTCCCGTAGGAAACCACTTTCCCGCCGGAAATGACAATAATCTTATCCGCAATGTCAAGAATTCTCTCCTGATGGGAAATAATCAGAATGCTTCCCCGGGTCCGCTCGTACATATTGCGGAATACCTGAATCAGATTCTGAAAGCTCCACAGATCAATTCCCGCCTCCGGCTCATCAAACACCGACAGCTTGGTGCCCCGCACGTTAATCATGGCAATCTCAATCCGTTTCAGCTCTCCGCCGGAAAGGGACGCATCCACCTCCCGGTTGATATAATCCTTGGCGCAAAGCCCGACCTCCGACAGATACTGGCAAGCCTCATTGACGGAAATTTTTTTGCCGGACGCAATGGAAATCAGATCCTTTACGGTAATCCCCTTGAAGCGAACCGGTTGCTGAAACGCAAAGCTGATTCCGCACTTCGCATGCTCCGTGACCGACAAATCGGTAATGTCCTGCCCGTCCAGATAAATTCTTCCGGCGCTCGGACGGTAAATTCCCGCAATCAGCTTTGCCATGGTGGACTTTCCGCCGCCATTGGGACCCGTAATGGCAACAAAACGGTCATTGATCTGCAGGCTGACATCGGAAAGAATTTTCTTCCCGTCCTCGGCTGTATACGATACATTTCTGAATTCCAACATGATTTCGCAGTTCCTCGGTCTTTCGTCTTTATCTTATATATTTTATCCTTTTTCCGCCCGGATTGCAATAATCCGTTCTTCTTTTCGTGTTAACTTTCTGTGAACAAGCCGACAGAAAGCGGGTTTTTATGCTATACTGGTGTGCATCTACCCGGTGGATTCCGCAACGCTTGCGCATCCGCCGACTTTTCGGAAAGGACAGGCAGCTTTTATGACGCGCGAGTATCCATCGGTTCAAATCACGGAAAAAGGAGAACGGTTTCTCAAGGGAGGACATGTCTGGGTTTACGCAGACGAGGTGACCTCCGTTGCCGGAGACCCGGAGGACGGCGCAATTGCGGACGTCTATTCCAAAAAAGGGCGCTACCTCGGCACCGGCTTTTTCAATTCCCGCTCCAAAATCCGCGTCCGGATTTTTACCAAAAACGCAAACGACCGACCGGATGACGCTTTCTGGGAGCGCAAACTCCGCTGGGCATTGCAGTACCGCAAAGACGCGATGGGAGAAACAGACTTCCGCTGCTGCCGCCTGATTTTCGGCGAAGCGGACGCATTTCCGGGACTGACCGTAGACCGCTTTGAGAATGTGCTGGTTTCACAGGTACTCTGCCTCGGAACCGACCGGATCAAGGACCGGCTCTATTCGATGCTCCTGCGCCTGTTACAGGAGGAATTCGGCACGGAAATCTCGGTGCTCTACGAGCGGAACGACGTTGCCATCCGGGAACTGGAAGGAATGGAACAGTACACCGGCTTCTGGCACGGCGACGGACTTTCCGATCCCGCAGGCGGAGTGACCGCAAACATCACAGACGTTACCGCCAATGCCGCAAATACCGCAGCAAACACCATAGTGACTGCCGCCATCGACACGCCTGCCGCATCTGTATCAGCTTCTGCACCTGTAACAACTCCCACAGGAAAAACCGAAATCGTCGAGAACGGCATCCGCTACGAGGTGGATTATATCCACGGGCAGAAAACCGGATTCTTTCTGGATCAGAAATACAACCGCCGCGCCATCCGGACGCTTGCCGAAGGAAAGCGTGTGCTGGACTGCTTCACGCACACCGGCTCCTTTGCACTCAACGCGGCTGCCGCCGGAGCCTCCCATGTCACCGCCGTGGACATCTCGGCGGACGCACTTGCGCTGGCAAAAGAGAACGCACTCCGCAACGGATTGTGCGATCGCATGGACTTTGTACGCGCCGATGTGTTCGACCTCCTGACGGAAATGGCAGAACACGGAAAATGCGATTACGACCTCATCATTCTGGATCCGCCCGCCTTCACCAAAAGCCGGGACACGCTGGAGCACGCAACACGCGGATACAAGGAGATCAACCTGAAAGCCATGCGCCTGTTGCGCCGGGGCGGCTACCTTGCCACCTGCTCCTGCTCGCATTTCATGGACGAAAATCACTTCCGCCGGATGCTTCACGATGCCGCAGCCGACGCCGGAGTGAGTCTGCGGCAGCTGGAAGCGCGGCAACAGGCGCCGGATCACCCCATCCTCTGGAACGTGCCGGAAACGGATTACCTGAAGTTTTTCATCTTTCAGGTGGTTTGACCCCGCCCCCGTTTTTCCTTTTTCCGGCAATTATTTTGATGATTCATTTTTTCTCTTTCATCTCTGAAAATTAAAATAAAATTTAGTTTTATTCTAAATTTATAGAATAAAATTCAACAATTTATTGATGAATTTTGAGTAAAAAAAGGTAAAAAGGCTTTTCAAGAAGCCTTTCCACCCTTTTTAAAAACAACAGATACAGTTTTAAAAAACGGATATATCTCAAGAAACGATCTCTTTTTCAGCGTCTCAAAACTTCAGAGCTTCAAAGCTTCAAAGGAACGGCTTCCGAAGAGAGCGTTTCCGGAAAGGTACAGTCGGAAAGATTCTTTTCCGGAGCGCCATAAAATTTTTTCAAAGGATTGCCCTTTGAAAATCCGGCACGGAAGTCTCAGCAAAGGCGAAGGGAGATTTCCCCGCTGTCCAGCAGAACGACCGTCCCATCCGCCCCCAGAACGCTCAATCGTCCGGTCTCGTCAATGTCCGCGGCAATCCCCTCCCCGGTTTTCTCTCCCCGGCTCCACCGAACCGCCTTTCCAAGCACTATCGATGCGCTCCGGTATTCGTAAAGCCATGAAAAATCCATCGGGGAACGGATCATTTTCAGCAATTCCCGACAGGACTCCGCCGCAAGCGCTTCCGCGACCACGGGACTTTCTCCAAGCCCGCCTGCGGTTGCCGCCAGCTCCTTCGGAAGTGCCTTGCCGTCCAGATTGATCCCGATTCCGATAACAATTCTCTGTCCCCCGTCCGTCATCATGGATTCGCAGAGAATCCCGCAGACCTTTTTCCCCTGATAGTACAGATCGTTCACCCACTTGATGCCGACCTTCTTTCCGGTGCAGCGGAAAATTGACCGCCGGACAGCAACTGCCGCCGCCGACGTAATGTGCACCGCGTCCCGCATCCCCGTCAGGGGCGTATAAAGAAGGCTGAAATAAACCCCGGAGGACGCGGGAGAGGAAAAGCTTCTGCCCATCCGCCCGCGTCCGGCAGTCTGCATCCGCGCCACAAGGAGCAACGGACCTCCGTCTCCTCCCGCCGCGCGGCGCTTGGCTTCGCTGTTGGTGGAATCAATCTCTTCGAACATACAGACCCGCAGTCCCGGCTCCTCTTCCGTCAGCCGCCGCAATTCTGTTCCGATGTTTTCCCGTTGTCCTCTTTCGTTCATTTCGCGTCCGATCCTTTCTCATCCGGGAGGTTTCTTATGGAGATTCTTTATGAAAACAATGCGCTTCTGGTCTGCGTCAAGCCTCCGGGCGCCGTCTCGGAGCAAACGCCGGATCACACCGGCTTTGCCAACCTTGTAGAAGAATATACCGGTACCTATGTCGGTGTGGTGCACCGCCTGGACCGCGGGGTCGGCGGCGTGATGGTCTACGCCAAAACACCTGCCGCCGCCGCGTCACTTTCGGAATCCATCCGCACGCAAAAATTCCGGAAGGAGTATCTTGCAATCGTGCACGGCACTCCCTCTCCCGACGCGGGAGAGCTACGCGACTGGCTGTTTCATGACCGCTTGCAAAACAAAAGCTTTGCGGTAGACCGTGCGCGCAAGGGCGCGAAGGAAGCGGTTCTCCGCTATAAAACACTTTCCGTCCGGGAAGAAGGAGCAGGTGCGAAAACCCTTTTGCATATCTCACTGCAAACCGGAAGAACCCACCAGATCCGGGTTCAGTTTGCCTCCCGCCGTCATCCCCTGCTCGGCGACCGCAAATACGGCTCTCCTCTGCGTTGCCCGATCGCGCTTTATGCGGCACACCTGTCCTTTCCGGAGCCGGAGAGCGGAGCGCTCCTGAGCTTCACCTCGCTCCCGCCCCTTTGCGAAGCCTGGGAAGCCTTCTCCGATGTTCTTCCGGACAGCCTGACCTGAACCCCGACCGCCGGCACTCCGGACGGCGGCAGGACACCGAATCAAAACCAAACCCCCGCACCTCCGGTGTGCTTTCGGCTCCCGGTAAAGCGGTTCCGGTCTTTTCCGTTCTCTCAAGGCAGCACCGTGCAGTTTCTATGGTGCGAATCACAACCTGAAAAATCGAATGTTCCGTCAGACGACACAAAAAATCCGCAGGCTGCAGCCGGGCTACCGGCAAGAATTTTTGTGAAGTATGGCGGAGAGGCGTGAGCAAGCGCACCAATCGTAAATGGTGTGCGGTGCTTTAAAAACGCTCCGTAGCGTTCTGCCGCTCCGGAGCGTTTTTCTTTTCCGGGAAACGGTTTCCGGAACATTCCCGCGTCTTTTCTGTGCGAACGTGATTACAGAAGCTCCATCAGACGCACAATGGTCTTCCAGAAAATTTCGGTGGAAGCGAGATCCAGCCGCTCATTCGGAGAATGGATGTCATGCATGGTGGGTCCTACCGAGATGATATCCATATCGGGAATTCTGGAAGAAATCAGCCCGCACTCCAGCCCGGCATGAATGACATTGACCGTGGCATCCTGCCCCGTCACGTCCCGGTACGCCGCGAGGTACGCCGACCGGATCTGAGACTTCTCTGCAAAATCCCAGCCGGGGTATCTGCTGTAGTGACGGGTTTTGCATCCTGTCACAGCGGCAAGCAGATCCAGTTCCGCCGTGGAGGCATCCAAACGGCTCTCCTTTGCGGAACGGGCGGAAAACACAAACCGGACGGTCTCTCCGCTCGTTTCCACCACGCCGAGGTTCCTGGAATATTCCACAAGTCCCTCAACCAACCGGTTCATTTCCAGCACCCCGTTTGCCGCACAGGCAAGCACCGCAACGGCATTTTTGGTATCCGCTCCGGTGAACATCCGCGCAGGAGCATCCGAAGCGCGTTCCCGCTCCACGGTGAGGCGGAACGCATGATCTGCCTCCGAAAGCTCTGCCTGAAGATTTTTCTCCGTTTTCTGCAGCATCGTAATAACGGCTTTTACAGCTTCCGCATCCTTTACGGAAACAACCGCCGTGCATTCCCGCGGAATGGCGTTGTCCTTGGAACCGCCGCAAAGCCCGACCAGGCGCAGCTGTGCCTCCGGCAGCCCGGAAAGAAGCTCCGCAAGCACTCTTCCCATCAGCTTGTTCGCGTTTGCGCGTCCGCTGTTGATGTTCTCGCCCGAATGGCCTCCCATCAGCCCCGTGACCGAAATGCGGAGCGCTTCCCCCGCAAACGGCTCGGTTTGCGCCGTCAGCGTCAGGTCGGTCCGGATTCCTCCGGCACATCCGGCAGTGATGACTCCCAGCTCCTCGCTGTCCATGTTCACCATCCGGCGGGCGGAAATTCCGGAATAATCAAAGCCCTGTGCCCCGTTCATTCCGGTTTCCTCCGCAACGGTGAAAAGGCATTCCATGGCGGGATGCGACGGAATTTCTCCGTCCAGCAGGGCAAGCATCATGGCGACCGCAATGCCGTCATCCCCGCCGAGCGTCGTGCCGCGGGCACCCAGAAGATTGCCGTCCGTAAAGAGCTTGAGCGGATCCGTGAAGAAATCATGTACCACATCGCCGTTCTTTTCGCACACCATGTCGGTGTGCCCCTGGAACAGGATCGGTGCCTCCGCTTCTCTTCCTTCGGTCGCCGGCGATTTTATCAGAACATTGTGCAGCCCGTCCGTGTAATACTCCAGCCCGCGCGATTCGGCAAAATCCACAAGATACGCCGCAATCTTTTCCTCATGATGCGACGGATGCGGGATGGCGCATATCTCTTCAAAAAAGCGAAAGACCGATGCCGGCTTGCGCCCCTGGATCACTGTTTTCATACCTGACCTTCCTCCTCTGTATCTTCGCCCCGGAGCTTATCCCGGAGGATATTTCCGTTCCTGATCCGTTCTGTCCGACTGCAAAGCCGTCAAAAAGCAATGCTCCGGAAAGCTTCTCACGGTTCCCCGTTTCTGCGGCTCCTGGAAATGTTCAGAACGCCCTCCTGCAACAGATCCAGATTGTCCAGCGACTTTCCGGTTCCGATCGCCACGCAGGAAACCGCGTCTTTTGCAACCCTGGTCTGGATTCCCGTAACACGGGTCAACAGCCGGTCAAAGCCGTACAAAAGACTGCCGCCGCCCGTCATCACGATTCCGTTGCGCAGAATGTCGCCCAGAAGCTCCGGTGGCGTATTTTCGATCACCCAGCAGACCCCGTCCAGAATTGCCGTGACCGGTTCTGCCAGCGCTTCAATCATTTCCTTGGAGCTGATGGAAATTACCTTGGGAAGCCCCTGATTGATGCACCGTCCCTTGACCTCCACACTTTTCGGGTTGCTGTGATCGTACACGGCGCCGATCTGTTTTTTGACCGCTTCGGCGGTTCTCTCACCGATCAGAACGCTGTATTTCTTCCGGACATAACGGATAATTGCTTCGTCGAATTTGTCCCCCGCGATTTTGAGGGAGCGGGACACGACCACACCGCCGAGCGACAGGACCGCAATATCCGTGGTTCCGCCGCCGATGTCAACCACCATGTTTCCGACCGGAGCATAAATATTCAGCCCGGCTCCGATTGCCGCCGCCACCGGCTCCTCAATCAGATACGTTTTATGTGCGCCCGCTTCTCTCGCGGCATCCCGCACGGCACGCTCCTCCACCTCCGTAATTCCGGAGGGAATGCAGATCATGACCTGCGGAGGAAAAAACAGATTTCCGCAGGCACGCCGGATGAAATATTGTATCATCTTCAGCGTCACTTCATACTGACTGATGACCCCCTCGCGCAACGGGCGCACCGCAACGATGTTTCCGGGCGTCCGACCGAGCATCTGCTGGGCTTCCTTTCCGACTTTGAGAATCCGGTCGGTGTTGACATCAATGGCGACCACCGACGGCTCCTGCAAGACAATGCCCTTTCCCTGCACATAAACCAGCACCGTGGCGGTTCCGAGGTCGATTCCGATGTTCCGGCTGAGCTGCAATTTTCCCTTTCCGGAAAAGAGTCTCCGGAAAAAGCCCGGTCTTTTTTCTTCCTGCCGCTTCGGTGCCGGTGTCCGTTCTCTTTTTTTCGTTGCCATGTCCTTCTCCTCTGTCTGCCGCATCGGACATCCCCTCCTTCCCGGAACTGTTTTTTACACTTTTCTTTTATTATACAGGATTCCGGCGGGAAATGCAATCATTTCCCGCAAGTTTTTCAAAGCCCCGCAGAATTCCGCCACAGCCGCAAAAAATCACGAAAGCGCCCCGTCCTGCACCGTTTCGGCAGGGTCGGGAATATCAGTGGCAACGGAGGCGCAATAGACTGCCCCGGCTCCCATCTGATACAGAATCCGCACACATCGTTCCATGCTGGCTCCGGTCGTCACCAGATCATCCAGCAACAGCACGGTTCTCCCGCGGCAGTTTCCCATCCTGCCGGCAACAAACGCCTGTTTTGCATTTTCCAACCGCTTTTCCGGGGAGAGGAACTTCTGCGCCTGCGTGGAGCCGCGCGTCCGACGGATCAGTCGGCGGAATTCTCCTCCGGTCAGCTTTGCCATGGCTTTGGCAAGCAGCTCCGCCTGATCCACACCGTACTTTGTCTTCGCATTTCTCCGCCGCGGAATATAAGTAACAAGCAACCGTTTCGCGGCGATTTTGTCTCCGAGAATCTGCTCCAGTGCGGGAAGCAGTTCCCGGCAGAGAAACTCCGGCGCCCGGATTTCCTGCCGCCGCTTGATGTGATAAATGATCCGGTTCTGCACGGCATCGTCCTGTCGCGGACTGTAAAACACCAACCGGCAAAAGCCTCTGCATCTCGCTTCCTGCATCAGAATCGGCATGCAGCGGCATTCCGGAACCGGCTTCCCGCAAATTTCGCATGTCGTCCGTTTTGCCTCTTCCCATTCTGCCTGACAGCGCCGGCAAAGCGTTTCGCCGGTGTCCGGATCCTCCCGGTACCAATCCAAAAGCGTCCGGCAGGAAGCGCACCGCGGCGGGAACAGAAGGTCATAAATTATCTGTCTGATCTTTTTTCGTTCAGCCATTGTAACAGCCCCGTATATCGCATGGACTGACGGTTGTTTGACACCATTGCGGATACAACCTCCCGTCTGCCCACCAGAATCACCATGCACTGTGCCCTTGTCACTGCGGTATATAAAAGATTTCTTGAGAGCAGCATCGCCGGCGCATTCCCCATCGGAAGAATCACAATCGGATATTCGCTTCCCTGACTCTTGTGCACCGTGACCGCATACGCCGGCTCCAGATCCTCCAGAGCATGAAAATCGTAGCTGACCGTGCGGTCGTCAAACCGGATCTCCATGGTCTCATCCGGAATCGAAATCCGCAGAATGATACCGATGTCTCCATTGAAAATGCCGTTTCCGGCACTTCCGTCCTCCCGCTCCCAACAAATGTCATAATTGTTCCGCACCTGCATGACACGATCGCCCTCCCGATAAATCAGTTCCCGGTACCGGTATTCCCGCTTTCCGGCGGCAGGAGGATTGAGCGCCGCCTGCAACAAAACATTAAGATGCTCCGTCCCGGTTTCTCCCTTCCGCGACGCGGCAATGACCTGCGTCCCGCTCCGCGCCATGTCTCCGTACACCTTCGGAAGCCTTGTGCGGTACAGCTCCGTTATGGTCGCGGCAATTTCCGCTTCCGTGCTTCGCGGGAGAAAGAAAAAGTCATTGTCTCTGACATCCAGCTGCGGCATCTCTCCGCGGTTGATCGCATGAGCATTGGTGATAATCATACTCTGCCTTGCCTGCCGGAAGATTTCATTCAGGCGAACCGTTGCAAAGCGGTCGGAAGCAAGCAGATCCCGCAGAACATTTCCCGCCCCTACGGAAGGGAGCTGGTCGGCGTCGCCGATGAGAATCATCCTGGCTCCCGGCTTGACGGCGCGGAGCAAGGCGCTCATCAGATGGTTATCCACCATGGAAGCCTCGTCCACGATGATGACGTTTTCCTCCAGAAGATTGTTCTCGTCCCGGTGAAACCGGATTCCCCCGGTTTCCTCCCCGCTGTATTCCAGAAGCCGGTGAATGGTTTTCGTCTCGGAGGAAGTGGACTCCGAGAGTCGTTTTGCCGCACGTCCCGTCGGAGCGCACAGCGCGATGTTGCAATCCATCGCCGTAAAAATATGCATCAGAGCACGCACCACCGTGGTTTTTCCGGTTCCGGGCCCGCCGGTGAGCAGCATGACCCCATTCTCCAGCGCATCGGAAATCGCCTGCCGCTGGAGCTGAGCATACCGCATCCCGCTTTGCCCCTCCTCTTTCCGGATGAAGGCGGAGATATTCGCCGTATCCATGGCAGGACAGACCCGATTCAGAAGCAACAGCTTTTTGGCAATGTATTTCTCGTCCTCGTACATCTGCCGCTCGTAAAGATAGACCGTTTCCCCGAACCGGACGCTGTAAAGCTTTTTTCGCCGGAGCAGTTCCTCCACCGCCGCCTCTGCCTGCTCCTGCCGGCATTCCAACAGACGTGCGGCACTCTCGGTCAGCTTTTCCCGCGGAAGGCAGACGTGCCCGTTTTGCCGCGCGTGATAGGAAAGCAGATACAGTGCTCCGCTGCAAAGCCGCTCCGGGTCATCCGGCTGAAGCCCCAGACGAAGCGCCATCCGGTCGGCACGCTCAAAACCGATTCCTTCAATCTCTTCGCAAAGCAGATACGGGTTCTTCTTTGCCACATCCACCGCGTTCCCGCCCCACTTCTTGTAGATTCGGACCGTGGTTGCCGCACCGAAATATTCCCGGAAGAAGAGCATCGCAGACCGGATGCCCGCCTGCCTGCGGAACTCCTCGGAAATCTCGGCGGCGCGCTTCGGCGTGATTCCGTGAATGTCCGAAAGCCACTCCGGGTGATTTTCGATCACATCAAAGCTTTCCTCTCCGTACATATCCACAATCCGCTGTGCGGTTTTTGGACCGATGCCCTTGATACTCCCCGCCGAAAGATACCGGAGAATGGATGCCTTGTCCGCGGGCAGCTGTTTTTCGCATTGCTCCACGCGAAACTGCCTGCCGTATTTCGGATTGTGCACCCACTTGCCGTAGACCGTGACAAGATCGCCCTCCCCGATGTAAGGCAGCGTTCCCGTTACGGTAATCAGATCGTCCTGATCCGTCCCGAGGTCGCAGATGGCAAACCCGTTTTCCTCATTGGCATAGATCACATGCTCAATGGTTCCGCTGATGCGCAACAGCCCGTATTCGTCCTCCTGCCGCCTCGCCTCCGACTCTTCCCCCGGCATCGGCTTTCCCTCCTTTCTTTCCGCAAAGATGCGGATTTTCTTCAAAAAACGCGGAAGCACCCGGTGGGCGGTTCCGCGTTGCATTTTTTATTTCTTCAAGGCAATACCGCGCAGTTCCGATGGTGCAAACTGCAATTTGAAAGTCGGGTTTCTCGTCAGACGATACAAAAATTCGCAGGCTATAGCCGAACTGCAGACAAAGATTTTTGTAAAGTACGATGAGAAAGATGCAAGCGAGTACGCAGGTCGCGAATGGTACGGTGTTACCTCAAAAGTGCCGGAACCAGATCGCATTCCTCCCACGGCGCATGGAGATCCTCTCTCCCCATATGCCCGTAAGCCGCAAGCTCTGCGTAAATGGGACGGCGCAGATCAAACCGCTTGATGATTGCCGCCGGGCGCAAATCCACCAGCTTCAGAACCCTTCTTTCGATCTCCTCCTCCGGAATTTTCGCCGTTCCGAAGGTGTCAATGGTCACGGAAACCGGCTTTGCGACACCGATGGCATACGCCACCTGCACCTCACATTTGTCCGCCAGTCCCGCCTTGACAATGTTCTTTGCCACATAACGCGCGGCATAGCAGGCAGAGCGATCCACCTTGGTCGGGTCTTTTCCGGAGAAGGCGCCGCCGCCGTGACGGGCATAGCCTCCGTAGGTGTCCACAATGATCTTGCGACCGGTCAAACCCGTGTCGCCGGCGGGGCCGCCGATCACAAACCGCCCGGTAGGATTGACATAGATTTTGGTCTCTGCATCCATCATGTCCGCCGGAATGACCGGAACAATGACCTCACGGATCAGATCCTTGCGGATTTCTTCCAGCGCAACCTCAGAACTGTGCTGAGAGGAAATGACAATGGTATCCACACGGACAGGCTTTCCTTCTTCGTTATACTCTACCGTCACCTGCGTTTTTCCGTCCGGACGCAGATACGGAACAACTCCCGTCTTGCGCACCTCGGTCAGCCGCTTGGCAAGCCGGTGCGCCAGCGAAACGGGAAGCGGCATCAGTTCCGGGGTCTCGTTGCAGGCATAACCGAACATCAGCCCCTGATCCCCCGCTCCGATCTCGAATGCATCGTTTTCGGTACCGTTCTTCGCCTCATAGGAGCGATCCACTCCCATGGCAATATCCGGAGACTGCGCGTGCAACGAGGTAATCACCGCGCAACTGTCGCAGTCGAAGCCGTATTTGGCACGGTCATAGCCGATCTCCCGCACGGTCTCCCGCACAATCTTCTGAATGTCCACCTGCGCCTTGGTGGTCACCTCACCCATCACACATACCAGACCCGTGGTGCAGAAGGTCTCACAGGCAACCCGTGACATGGGATCCTGCCGCAGCATCTCGTCCAGAATTGCGTCCGAGATCTTGTCGCTGATCTTGTCGGGATGCCCTTCCGTCACCGACTCACTGGTAAACAGTTTTCTGCTCATTTTTTCCGATACTCCTGTACGTTTTAGATTCTAAAACATATCTTTCCTTTTTTCAGACAACAAAAAAGCTCCGTTCCGACGGAGCAATCCGGCTCTCATCTAACAGGATTTAGCACCTTACGTTCCTGCAGGTTGCTGTAACATCATCGTGCCTGTCACTACGTTACTCTTGATAAGATATATTCTATTGCATTCAGTATATCACATTTTTCTTCGTTTTGCAAGCCCTTTTCGCTTTTTTTCGCAAAACGCCGATTTTCAGATTCCGGTTCGACAATCTTTTCGGCATTGCAAAAAAGGAGTTCCTTTACGCTTCCGGCTCCGCCGGACGAAAAATCCCATCTGCACATTCCGCTTCCGGCTCCCGTCAAACGTCGGAATCCCCTCTCCCTCGTAGGGGCGGGGTCTACCCGCCCGCTTTTGAGGAATCCGCACAACCATCCCGGCGGGATTCCCGACGTTGGCTTTTGTTTCCCTCTGTGATACGGAATCCGAACCACCGGAACGGCAATCCTTGATGCCCTTTTCCTACATTCCACGAAACCCATACAAACGGGCGGCGCTTGTTGGTGCCCCTACCAGATGTACCGCAAAATCCGTGCAAACGGGCGGGTTGACCCCGCCCCTACCGGCTTGATAGAAAATTTGATGTTTATGTGAAGCCGGAAATTTTTTCATTGCGGTCGTTTTTCATTTTCTTATCGGCTTTCGCCGGACGAAAAAATCCCGCTTTTCACTCCGCCCCCGGCTCCTGTTGGGCAAAAATCCCATCTGCACATTCCGCTTCCGGCTCCCGTCAAACGTCGGAATCCCCTCTCCCTCGTAGGGGCGGGGTCAACCCGCCCGCTTCTAAGGAACCTGCACAACCATCCCGGCGGTTTTCTCCCGCCGGATTTTGTTTTTCTCTTGCGGCGCAGTGAATTGAATAAATCGAATTCAATCCTTGGTGCCCCCCATGCCCGATGTGCCGCAAAACCCGCACAAACGGGCGGGCAGACCCCGCCCCTACGGAATCAGAAAAAACCGGAACGCTTGTGCACCGCCGGAAAAATTGTTTTTTATATCGGCATTTTTCGTTTTGGTTTGACATTTTTTCGGAAAAGGAATGAAAGCCGAACATGCCCGCGGCAATCAGCATAGATTTTTATCTCAGCATAGATTTTTATCCAAGGGGGATTTACCCAAAAGCCTTCTCCAGTGGGTAGCGAAGCGGCACGAGGGTAATGAATGACAGTCCGGGGACTATCAGAACCCGAATGTGCCCGAGCCGCAGCGAGACAGGGGAACCGCGTCAGCGGCGGATGAGGTTTGATCTGTATCATGGAATTTTTGCTGTTTTGCAAAACGATAACTTTCCACTCCGCTTCCGGCTTCCGCTGAACAAAAAACTCTTCTATGTCCGTAGGAAACCGGCTTTGCCCGCGCGGGGTCTGCCTGCATCCTACCAGCTGAAAGGAAGCCGGGATGCTTGTGCGGCGCCGGGAAATTGTTTTTATTGTTTCCGCGGGAGCGTTGACATGCTCCGTTTTATCTGCTATAATGACTGCATACCGCAGAAGAAAGACGAGATCCGCCTTCGTGAAGACGGCTCCGCGCTTCGCCGTCAGAAACACACAGTTTCTCTTGTGCTTCTCTTGTGCTTCTCTTGTGCTTCTCTTGTGCTCCTCTTGTATTTTATTTTTTATTTGATCAGGGAGTTCTCTCATGAAGACAGAAAAACATTTTGGCATGCCGTATTTTGATACCTATTCCTCCGGCACGGTGGCAGGCTCCGGGAACCAGATGTTCTTCTGTCCCGAGGATCCGTCCCGTATTCTGACCGGCAGGGTCTACTACCGGGTGCAGGCAGGCGGACGCTGTGGCTGGTCCTTCCTTTTTTCCAATACAATCGATACAACCTATGACCGCGGCGACCGCGGACACTGCAACCTCATCTGCGACCAGTGGCAGATTCTCTCCGCTTCGGTGGGCGTGACGAAAACGGCGGAACCCGCAGAAGAACCGGGAACACTCATTCCCCTGACCTTTGGAGGGAGCCGCGAAAAGGCGGTTTTTCCCGGCGGATTTTTCGTCTCCGACCGGGTGGAGGCGGATGCCGCGGCGGGAATGTATCTCTGCCTTCAGATTTCCTTCTGCGGCAGAATGATCCCTTATCACGAGGAAACCCTCCTCCCGGTCTTCCGGCGTGCGGAGGACGGTCAATGGTTTCCCTGCCGGCAGATGCCGCTGGCTTCCATGGTCGGCTGCGACCGCCCGGTCGCGCTTCGCATCGGATACCTCGGAGACTCCATCACACAGGGAATCGGAACCGAACAGAATTCTTATGCACACTGGAATGCCGTCCTCTCCGGAATGCTCGGAACGGACTTTGCCTTCTGGAATCTCGGACTCGGATTTGCCCGCGCCTCCGATGCGGCAAGCGACGGCGCCTGGCTTTTCCGCGCCAGGCAGAACGACCTGGTAGTTCTCTGCCTTGGGATCAATGACCTGTTGCAGACACGGGACGGAGAGGCGTTGAAACGGAACCTCACAGAGACCGTCCGGAAGCTGAAAGCCGCCGGCGTGCGTGTTGTTTTGCAGACCGTTCCTCCCTTCGATTACGATCCGGAGCTGAGAGAAATCTGGCATGGGGTCAACCGCTATCTTCGCGAAGAGCTGGCGGCAGAGACGGATGCCTGTTTCGACACGGTTCCGGTGCTCTGCAAGTCGCCCGAAGAGGATCACATTGCCGCCTTCGGGGGACACCCGAATGCAGTCGGATGCAAAAAATGGGCAGAAGCGCTTTTTCCACTGATGCGAAAGGTATTGGACGACATTTCTGCTGCAAAAAAGTCGGCGGTCGATGAATAAAATAAAAATAAATGTATGATAAACAATGAACAGAACGGAGACTAAGAAATGAAACCACAGATTACAGGAATCCATCACGTCGCGCTGAAATGCCGCGGCATTGAAAATTTTGAAAGAACCGTACATTTCTACCGCGATCTGTTGGGGCTTTCGGTGGTTCGGACATGGGGAACGGCGGAAGCACCGGGCATCATGCTGGACACCGGTGCCGGGATCATGGAGATCACGGCGAACGCCACGGATACCCCCGGCGAAGGCGCGCTTCGCCATATCGCCTTCGCGGTAAACGATGTGGACGCTTTTGCACAGCTGGTGCAGAAGAACGGCTACCGCATCACCATTGAACCGAAGGACATCTGCTTTTCTTCCGTCCCTCCCTATCCGGCACGCATTTCCTTCTGCGAGGGACCGACCGGGGAAGCGGTGGAGTTTTTTGCCGCAAAATAACCCTGCCGCAGAACAACCGTTTTCCCATCATTTTTTCCATCTTACCGAAAGTGGCGCACCTTCCATCGGGAGCGGCAGCCTTTTTTACCGGAAATGGTTCGCCGCTTCCCGAAAGTGAGCTTCCTTTTCCCAAAACCGGGGGCATTTTATCGGAAGCGGTATGTTTTTTTCGAATGCGGGTGAAGTTTTTGACCGGAAGCGATAATCTTTTCCCAAATGCGGGAACCGTTTTATTGAAAGCGGTACGCTTTTTCCCGAAAATGGCGTACTCCCGCAAAGGTCTGTTTTTCGGAGAAAGACTGTTTTCCGGCAAAAACGATCTCAATTTTTTCATAAAATCTGTCCGGTGCTCCCGGAAAATGAATGCAAGAAAGGACTGTATATGCGGATTCTGGCACTTGGCGACGTGGTGGGAGAGAGTTCCGTCGCTTATCTGAAACAGCAGCTCGGAGCTGTCTGCCGTCGGGAGTCTATTGACTTCACGGTTGTAAACGGAGAAAACGCCTCCGAAATCCGGGGGCTGTCCGCCTGTGACGCGCAGGCACTGCTGGATGCGGGTGCCGATCTGATCACACTCGGCAACCATGCCTTCGGGAAACAAAGTCTTTACCCGTTCCTGGACGACTTTCCGAACCGAATCATCCGTCCTGCGAACTATCCCGCAACCGCTCCCGGCTGCGGCTACACAGTGGTTCCGGTAAACGGATGGCGCTTGCTCTGCATCAATGTTTGCGGAAGGGTCTATCTGGATCCGCTGGCGGATCCCTTTGCGACGGTGGAACAGATTCTTGCCCGGGAGTCCGGTAATTATGACCTTGCTCTGATGGATATTCACGCCGAGGCAACCAGCGAAAAGCTGGCGCTCGGTCTGTATTTTGACGGAAAAATACAGGTTCTTTTCGGGACACACACCCATGTTGCTACGGCGGACGAGCGCATTCTGCCCCACGGTTCCGGATATATTACCGATCTTGGAATGTGTGCTCCGCAAAACGGTGTGCTCGGAACGGATGCCGACGCGGTCATTTCCCGCTTCCGAACAATGATGCCGACCAAGTTTCCGGTAGCCTCCGGTGCGGTCTGCGCAGAGGGTGCCGTCTTTGAAGTGGACGAGCGTTCCGCCCGCGTCCGCAGTGTCCGGAGAATCCGCTTCTGACCCATTCGTTTTCAGATCCGGAAAGCGTCAAAAATCCGAGAAAAGGAGAAACAAAGAATGAAGGTTTTGCTTCTGAGCTGCAGCACGGGAGAAGGACACAATCACTGCGCCGCGGCGGTACGGGAGGAATTGGAACGGCGGGGAGCGGAGGTCGGATTTCTGGATCTGCTTCGGATGTCCGGAGAACCGGGACCGTTCAGCTTTGACAAAATTCTCAACCGCATTTCCTCCAAAACGCCGGAGATCTTCGGCATGATGTACCGTGCGGGTGCCACGCTCAGCTCCACCGGCGTGACCTCTCCCGTTTATCTTGCCAATACCCGTTACGCCGACAAGCTGGCGGAGTTCATTGCGGAAAAAGCATATGATGCCGTGGTCTGCTCGCACCTGTTCCCCATGGAAACGATGACCGATCTGCGCCGCCACGGGAAGTGTTCCGTTCCCTTTTACGGGATTCTTTCGGACTATACCTGCATCCCTTTCCTCGCGGAAACCAAGCCGGATGTCTGCTTCCTTCCGCACGAAGATGTAAAAAAAGAATGCGTCGCCGCCGGAATTGCGCCGCAACGCCTTTTGGTAACGGGGATGCCGGTCTCGGCAAAGTTCTGCGCGAGAACCTCCAAAGCGGACGCGCGGGAAGCGCTCGGGCTTCCCGCCGGCAAAAAAATCTATCTGATTATGACCGGTGGAATCGGGTGCGGCGATGCCGTAGCGCTCTGCAATACGCTTCTGCGCATTCCGGATGAAAATTCCCTGCTCTGCGTTCTGCCGGGCAGAAACGAGGAGCTTCGCCGGGAACTGCAGACAACGTTCCCGTCCGGAGAGGTACTGACCGTTCCCTTCACCGACAAAGTTCCGCTTTATATGCATGCCTCGGATGTTCTGCTCTCAAAGGCGGGCGGGATTTCCAGCTCCGAAGCGGCGGTGGCAGGGGTTCCCTTGGTACACACCATGATCATTCCCGGCGTGGAGACGCAGAATGCGGAGTTTTTTGAACAGCATGGAATGTCCCTCTTTGCAAAGAACGCGGAGGAGGCGGCACGGTTTGCCGACCGTCTGGTTTATGATACCTCCGCCGCCGAACGGATGCTTCTGGCGCAGCGCCGGACGGTACCGCCGGATGGCGCCGAAAAAATTGCGGAATTCATTCTCACCGCCGGCAGCGAAGCGCACAGGAACGGCTGAGAACATACGTTTTGGCAGAAAAAGCAGGATAAACAATGTCACATACCAAAAATACACGGCGGAACATGACCGCAGAGCCGAAAAACGGGCAGATGTTCCCCCAGCTTTTCGTCTGACGGTTCCGGCAGCAGAATATCTCTTCGCCTATCTGAAAAGGAGGTGTTAAAAAACTCATTTTGAGCTTTTTAACACCTCCGACGACGTTGGTTCCGGCGGCTAAGCACTACCGTTTTGCCGCCAAGAAATCAAAAACAAGATGCAGGCGGTAAAAATAATCAAGTTTGCTCCGAAAACACCGGATTTCCGACCGACGTTTGGAAGGGGCTGTTAAAAACCCGAGTTTTTAACAGCCACTTTTGTAATCCGGTTTTTTCCGGTCTTCTTTACGGATCCGCTCAGAAGGGATCCTTCGGAAGATCAATGCCTCCGGTATCCGGTGTAAAATCTCCGGCGGGAACCTCTTTGCCGCAGTAATCACACCTGCCGTCCTCATCGGCATCCGTATGGCTTCCCGGTTCTCTGACCCCGCCACACCCGTCGCGGTTGCAAAGGGTGTCGCAGTCGCCGTCCCAAAGATGCCCCAGTGCGGGAATGCACAGCTCCTCCTTTGTGACCTCTGTCCGACATTCCGCGTCCGCAAACATCCCGTGACATTCGGAGCAACGGTAGTAGGCACGGTTCCCGTTCTCTGTACAGGTTGGTTCCTTTGCGGGCACTTCTTCCGGGGTATGCGTATGTTCTTCGTCTCCCCCGCAGGCAGAGAAGAACAGCATGCCTGCCGCGAGAAGAATTGCCGCCATACCGTTCACGATTCCTCTGCAACGTCTGTTCATAGCTCTGGCTCCTCCTCATCCTTCTCGGAGAGGAAGCAATGCTCCTCTCCGAAAAATCCGGCACTGGTGGTCAGAATATCCGCGGGAGAAAAAGAAATCACCCTGACGACCGGAGGTAAGTACCGGCTCTTTTCTGTTTGCTTCATGTTCTTCCCTCCTTATTGTGCGGACGCATACGCAGCTGCCGACATTCCGTACCGGTACAGTGTAAGGGCAAGTTCTTTCATTCCGTCGGAGCTTTCCGCCGCGCCAAGAATCGCGCTCGCATAAGCATTGACGCTGTAGGTCAGGGTCGCCACAACCGTTCCGGCTTGAACAAGTTCCAGAGTATATTTCTCACCGAATGCCGTTGCGGGCAAGTTTGAAAGGACGACTCTGTACTCGTTTTCTCCGGTCAAAACAAGTCCGGACAGCGGGAAGGTTTTGTCTCCGATCCGCAGGACGACGCTTTCCTTTTCCGTCACGTCCGCGCGGAAGCGGATACAGATGCTGTTTGCGGTACTGAAATAGACGGCGGCGGAAAGGAAGCGGAGATGCTCCTCATCGGTTGTGCTCATGGTCATGTTCCACGTTTGATCCGGCGCTGCATCCGAGGGCTGAAGTCCGGAAACGCCCGCTGTGGCAGGGGTCTCGGTGTGCCAATTCCGGTATTCCTGCGCGGCGGCTCCGTAGGTGAGCAAATCGGAAATCAGCGTCCGCATGGCGGTATATTTTCCTTCGCTCAGTCCCAGCTCCGCAGCGCTCTTTTCCAACAGATTCCGGCAGTTGTCCCGGATGCTGTAGCCGCTCCTTGCGGCGCATTCCTTCCCGTCTGCCAGCACCACTGCATCAATCCGGTCGGACATTTCCTGCGGCGCGATTCCGGTGAAGGTAAACACATATTCCCCATCAATCACCCGGTAATCGGTGACGGTGACGCTCCTGCCGTTGATGGTAAAGCGCATGGAGACCGTTCCGATTTTCTCAAGCCATGCATCCGGTATCTTTACATAATAACGGACGGCAAGATCCGCGCCGAGATGGACGGAGGCTCCGGTGATGCGGACGCCGCCGATGGTCAGATACCATGTGTGTTCCTCTTCCGTCTCCGTAAAGGATGCCGTTCCTTCCGGGGTCTGAAATTCCGTTTGCAGCGCCCTTCCGTCCGCAACGATCATGGCAGGATAGGCGCCGTTGGTTCCCTTGCAGAAGAGGAAGGAGTCGTTGCTCTCGTCCATGGTCAGGAAGGTAATGGAATCCATGGAATCTGCCAGAATTCTGCCGCCCTTCATCCGGATGTCTGCCGCGATCGCGACTTCGGTGGATGCAAAGGAAAACACGGTAAAGCTTCCGGGAATGCCGCGCAGATCGATGGTGCAATCGTTCAGCTCCAGCGACAGTTTCAGGCATCCACGGTAATTGGCGTTATCCTTCTGCCCGAAGAACAGGCGGTTGCGGTTCTGGGTATAGGTTTCGGGGTCGATTCCGAAGGTAACATTCTCAAAGGCGACGTTGATGGTCTTGTCGTAATTGGAGTTATTCTGTCCGGCGAAGAGGTTGCCGCTTCCGATCAGAAGCGTTCCGTTCCGGACGGTCAGTCCCGCGCTGTATTTGCTTCCGGTGTAGCTCTTGTCCACGCCTGCCTCGAACAGGGACTTTTCGGTGCGGATGGTGTGCCCGCCGAGATCCAGCATCATGTTGCCGTCCATGAAGCAGAGCCAGTTGCTGTTACCGCTGTAAGATTCTACGGTGTAGTCTGCCTGCAGCAAAATCTCCATTGTGCTCCCGGGGTTTGCCTTGAGGGTTTCGCGCGCCTTGGTGCAAATGTCCTTCCAGCTACTCAGGGCGCAAAGGAAGGAGCCGTTCCTGAAAAGCACGAACGTGCTGTCCACATATTCTGCCGGAATGGTGCCGTAATCCGTGACGACATCGCGGCTTTCTGTAAGCGACCAGACGGTCTCACTCCCAAAGGTCACAGGACTTCCAAACCGTACCGGTGCTCCCTCCTCATTCTTCCCGCTGATGCCCGGTCTTTGTGCCGTTGCGGGAAGCGTGATTGTCGAGTAGGTTCCATTGGCTCCCTTGCAGAAGAGGAAGGAGTCGTTGCTCTCGTCCATGGTCAGAAAGGTAATGGAATCCATGGAATCTGCCAGAATTTTGCCGCCCTTCATCCGGATATCTGCCGCGATCGCGACTTCGGTGGATGCAAAGGAAAACACGGTAAAGCTTCCGGGAATGCCGCGCAGGTCGATGGTGCAATCGTTCAGCTCCAGCGACAGCTTCAGGCATCCGCGGTAATTGGCGTTATCCTTCTGCCCGAAGAACAGGCGGTTGCGGTTCTGGGTATAGGTTTCGGGGTCGATTCCGAA
>CAKSPO010000002.1 GCA_934481515.1 uncultured Eubacteriales bacterium | reverse complement strand
CAGTGGGCTTTCAGCCCCGCCAGTACCATGCCCTTATAGGGCTGAGCAAGCCACCGGCTTAGCCGGTGGTTATGACTGCATTCTCTGCCTTCTCCGGCGGGAGCGAATTGCCGCGGCGAATGATGCAATAAGCTGATATTTGTTTCTGCTCATAGGCGAACTTACTCAAAGCCTTCTCCGGCGGGAGAAGGTGTCAGCCGAAGGCTGACGGATGAGGTGTGAACTGCATCACGGAATTTTAGCTGTATAAAAATGTACCCGCACTTTAACAAACAACAATTTTCCGGCGGCAAACATACCAAAAGCCTTCTCCGGCGGGAATGAATTGCCGCGGCGAATGATGCAATAAGCTGATATTTGTTTCTACGCATAGGCGAACTTACTCAAAGCCTTCTCCAGCGGGAGAAGGTGTCAGCCGAAGGCTGACGGATGAGGTGTAACCAAACGCTAAGATTTCCTCTCTGCGTGCCTGCACCCGGCATTCTTCAAACATTCTCCCGAAAATATTTTTAGAAAATGAAAAAACAGTATTGTATTTCTCCTCCTGCTATGATATACTGTTCTTGAATGAATGTTTATTTAACAGAGAGGAAGCAACCGTACATTTTATGAGGACAGACCAACACCAGGAAAAGAAAAATGCCATCATGGAAAAGTGCTTTGACTGCTACGCAAAGCACGGACTGACCGGAACCGGCGTCAAGGCGCTTGCCGAGGCATGTGAGTGCACGCCGGGAAACCTTTACGCCTATTTTAAGAACCTTGACGAACTGATTATCGAATCCACTGCCTACTGTATGGAAAAGGTGGAGGATGACTTTATGAGCAAGGCGCCGGCTGATATGAACGACCTCATGCGTTTTATCGACGAGATACCCTACTGGACGGCAAGACAGCACGGAAAAAAGTACCGTCTGATGTATCAGATTTACACCCATCCGAAATATATTGAATACGGAAAGAAATTCTTTGAAGGGGTCAACGAGCGCTATGCCGAATACGCAAGACAGCTGGAGCCGAAGCTCGGCATCCCATGCGAGGTGCTGACGCCGCTGATATTCATTCTCATCCGCGCCAGCGTTCACTACGCCATGTTTGAAGATGAATACTATCTCAAAAGTCAGCTTGGGGTGCTGAAACAGAGCATTCTCATGTTTATGGAAAAATACAAAAATAACCGGGAGGAAATGAAATGAAAAAACGGCTGATTTTCGTTTTGGGAGCCATCCTCATTGTTGTGGTAACGGTGGCGGTGCTGTTCACTGTGAATGTAAGCGCAGCATATGAAGAGTATGGCTTGTATATCGGTGGAAAACAGGTCACGAGCAGCAACCTTTCAGGCGCGGGATGGCGGTTCGAGCCGGATACCAACACGCTGGTTCTGAACGGCTTTGAGATCACCTCCGGCGGTCATTGGCATCAAAAGATCAACGACGGTACCACATGGTTGTATTCCTTCATCTATGTGGATGATAGCAAGAGCATGAATCTGACCATCCGCACGGAGGGCAAGGAAAGCACCATCGGCTACGGTGCGATGGCGGGCAAAATCGCGGTGCCCTCACCCGCAGGTGACGGTACATATGAGTCCTATTACGGGATTTACAATAAAAACGGAAATGTGACCATTACGGGTTCCGCAAGGCTGAGTATCGACACAAGTCAGCTCTGTATTTATACCTCAAAAAAGCTCACCGTTGACGAATGCTATGGGGGGCTCTCCATGTGCGCCTATGTCAATGGCATCTATTCCAACAATCTCATTGTCAAGGGCGGCAGTAAGGTCAATGTATCCTGCGGCTATTCGGGCGGCAATAACGATCAAGCCGCCATTACCGCGTTCAGCAGTATCAGTCTTTATGACACCTCCGAGATTTATGCCGTGGCCGAACGCCGCAGCAGCTCAACGAAAAGCGGTATCGCCGCAATATCCTGCAAATATGGTACGGTCAATGTCCACGGCGGAAAACTGACTGCTATTTGCTACATGGGCGGCAATCAGGCCGACGACGGTTCCGTCGAGTGCTTCGCGCTTCAGGTCGATACACTGAATATCTCCGGCGGAGGTGTTGTGGAAGCGTTGGTCAAGACAACATCGGGTCAGAAAGACTACCGTCGTTCGGTTACTGTCGGTCAATTCGGCTCCTCGTCGGGAACAATCAATTTCAAGGGCAAGGGAACCCTTCGCACCGGTGTGCAAATGGAGCGTCCAGACGGGAACCAGCGCATTCTGCCCGAAGATTTCAACCTGCTCAACAATACAAGCGGCATTTATAACGCTTTGACAAAAGATGGATACGCCAAGTACATTGATTTTACCGCATATGAGCGCGATGGTATCTACCTGCACAAGTTCGGCAACAATACTCACTGGTCGTATTACAGGCATCCCTCGTTGGGAAGAAACAACTATCTTTTCTTTTTCGATCTGAATGATGCGATCATACCGAAAACCGATTATCATGTCTGGTCCGTTTCCGGTACGCAGAGTATGATGCCTTATGTCGAGAGCGGCGAGATCCCCGCGATCACCGTGGAGTCGGGAGAACTGACGCTGTGGCTCAAGAGCGACTATACCCACAACTTTACAAAGCCGATCGAGGTGAAAAAAGGCGCGACTCTGAAAATTTACGGGTTCGGAACTGCCAACGGGCTGGATATAAGGGGCGAGGGTACGGTGATTTTCCAGTCCGGTACCGTGACCGGCAAAGTGCAGAAGTCGCTGAAAATGATTGTCGAGGGCGGCAATGTCAATGTGGATTATGACGGTCAGGCGACCGACGCGAACGGCGTGAAGGTCTCAAAACAGTCCTATGTCCTCGGCAATGAGGATGCTTCCTTCACCAAAGTCTCCCAGATTTCCGTCAGGAACGGAAGAAATTATTCTGTGTACGGGGTATATCCGATCGACGGGCGAAAGGTGTACCTCTGGATGCAGTCTCCCGAGGAGCTGGAGTCCCTCAGCGCGGTTCCGAGCGGCTATTCCTCGTCGTTGACGCTCAAAGGAAATCCCGGCAACCCGCTTTGGCTCACCCTGTTCCAGAGCATTGCGACCAATGAGCGGATCCTTTATGTGGCAACGCGCGGCATGTCGGTAACGATCCGGCCGTTTGCCTCTGCGCCGACCGCCGAACAGATGAAGGAGTACAAACTGATCTGGTCGTACAGCGACGACGGGCTGAATTGGACGACCATCGAAAATCCGGACTGCGACAGCGAATGCCGGCTCACCTACACCGTTCCGACGGGGGAATCGTGGATCAACCGCACCTTCCGTTGCGAGCTTCGCAAAACCGCCACAGATGAACAACTCGGCGTCTATACCGCGACTCTCCATATTTTCAATCCGAAGATCGTCAATGAAACCCCGTTCTCGGAAAACCAGATGGTTAAGCTCCGCCTTGTTGAGGGAACACTTCCTCCGAACGGGCAAACCGTTACCATCGAACGAATCAGATGGTACATCAGCGATGACGGCGGAAAGAACTATGAACTCCATGAACCTGCGAATGGCAAGGAAGTTTACAGTTTCAAGGTAACGACTGCTCTTGACGGTCGGGTCATCCGGTGTGAAGCCCGACTGAGTGACGGAACCACGCTCACCGATGTCGCTGTCTCCGAGACGATTACCGTGGAAGTCACCGACCGCTGGGTCGAAATTATAAAGCAGCCGGAGAGTATCACAATCAAAGTACCCACAGGCAATGATCGGAACATCAAGGTAATTGACAGATATGCAACCTCTTATCAGTGGCAGGTCTCCAAAAGAACCTATCCCGGCGAGGATGTTCCGTTTGAAGACATTCCGGGGGCGAACAAATACTATCATGCGCTCGGATGGAGTACTCCGATGCTACAACCCGGACATCGGTATTACGCTTACCGCTGTGTGGTCAGCAACGAGTTCAGCGAGGTTATCACCGACGAGGTAACGCTGAACGTGCTCTTCGACCCGTACTTCTATGATATAAAAGGTTACGATACGATAATACGCGAGGGCGAAGATGTGCTCTTTGAAACCAAAATCATGGGCGGCAGTCCTCTCGTGACGACCGAGGTCTATTGGGAAGTCTACATAAGCGGCAAAGGCTATGTTCGCCTTTCCGAGGTTGAGGAGCTGAAAGGGCTTTACACCGAAGAGAGCGCTACCGAAACCGCCGACGGCGTTACCTACCATACAGGAACGGCCCTGAAAATCACCAATGCGCCCCTGAGCATGAACGGATTATTGTTCCGCTGTGTCATGACCTATGGGGACGGCAAGACCAACAATATACCTTTCAGTCTCAAAGTCCTTACCGAATGTCAGCAGAACGGTCACGATTGGTCGGAAGCAACCTGCACGACGCTTTCCACCTGCTCCAAGTGCGGCGAGACCCGCGGAGAGCTGCTCCCGCACACCGGCGGAAAAGCGACCTGTAGGAGCGGCGCTATCTGCGAGGTCTGCGGCACCGCATACGGCAATCGTGATTGGAGTACGCATCCCGACGACGCAACGCCACTTTGGAATGAAGAGGAGTGGGGTGACAACGCAGGACACGAAAGCAGATGGAGCTGCTGCGGTCAAGTGGAATATCAATGGGAATATCATGCGTGGGAGGAGGGCATCTGTACCGTCTGCGGCTGTATCTGTGAGCATTCCATCAGTTCCCCTTCAAATTGTCATGAGCGGGCGCGGTGCCACACCTGCGGAATCCGATTCGGTCAGATCGACCCGAACAACCACGACTTCTCGCTCGGCACGACGACCCGCAACGAAAAAGACCCCACCTGCACCGAGGACGGCTACACCGGCGACACCGTTTGCTGGAACTGCCACGGGGTCGTCACCGAAGGCACCGTCATCCCCGCCAAGGGACACGATATTACAAGAGCGGCGACCTGCCAATACCCGGCACGTTGCTTTACCTGCCAGGAGTATGTCGGTGAAAAAGACCCGAACAACCACGAATATTCGTGGTCGAAGTATTATCTGAACCTTACCGAAACCACCCACGAAGCGCATTGGAACTGTTGCGACATGGTGAAGACCGAGCCGCATGATCTTGACGAGGACGGCGTCTGCAAAGACTGCCATTACGGATGCGAGCATACCGGCGGCAAGGCAAACTGCGTAGAGCAGGCACACTGCGAAAAGTGCGGAGAACCATATGGGGATCTTGACCCCGAAAATCACGAGCATACCTGGTATCGTCCGAACGAAGACGGCACACATACAGAAATCTGCAAATGCGGCAAGATCATCTCCGGACCCGAACCGCATACATGGGAGGGCGGCACCTGCACCGTTTGCTACGTCAGCCATGTGGATCACACGGAATCGGATTGGATCACGGACACCCTGCCTGCCTTCGGAATGGACGGCAAGCGCCATCAGGAGTGCACCGTGTGCCATCAGAGCCTTACAGAAGAGACGCTCGCTGCCATCCGCTTTGATACCGTCAACGTGCGCCACAACTGCTCCTTCGGCAACGACCTTTCCATGCTGTACGCCATTCTGAAATCCGACCTCGCCGACTGTACCAACATCCGCCTGATTGTGGAGCAGGAGCAGTTCTCCGGCAACACCCGCATCGGAACGGTGACAAGGGTGCTCTATCCGCAGGAATACGTAATCGACGGAAAGACCTATTACCGCTTTGGCTACAGCCGGGTGCGCGCCAAGGAACTGGGAGATCTTCTGACCGTACGGCTTGCGTTTACCAGAGAGGGTGCGGAATACAGCGGCGCTGTGGATTCCTACAGCCTGAAGCAGTACGCGGAAGAACGTCTTGCGAAATCCGAAAACGCGACCTTCAAAGCGCTTCTCGTTGACCTGCTCAACTACGGTGCCGCGGCACAGGTGTATTTCAATTACCGGACTGACGCGCTTGTCAACCGGGATCTGACCGCAGATCAGCTGGCGCTTTCCCGCGGAACGTATGACGCCGTCACGGAACTGACCCAGGACAGCGACCCGACGATCTACGAGGCGGCGATTACCAAAAAGAATATCCTGTTCCATAACCGGATTGAATTGCTCATCGCCACCAATCTGGATCAGACCAGCAATCTTGAAGGCGTAGCCCTGCGTATCAGATACACCGATCGCACCGGACAGCAGACCGAGACTGTCATTCCCGCCTCGGAGTTTGTTTACCGGACAGACGTGAACGGGTATACGGCATACTTTGACGGACTGAAGGCATCCGAATTCCGCACGGCGCTGGAAATGACCCTGACCAGAGACGGAAAAGCCATCAGCGCGACGGTAAAATACAGCCTTGACACGTATGCCAAAAAACGTCTGGAAAACTCCGAAGATGAAAGCTTCAAGACACTTCTGAAAAAGACCCTGATCTATTTCGACAGTGCAAAGGCTTATTTCGCGGAAACGTCCAAGTAAAGAAGAGGGAGGAAGAACCAATGAAAAAAGAATGGGAAAACCCTGTTGTAACAGTCCTGCTTCTGGATTCCAAGGACATTCTGTGTACCTCCGGCGGTGAAGACGCCGGCGAGTGGGACGGCTGATCATAACACGAACAATGTAAAACAAACCAATCATTCCTGTAAAAAAGGGCGGTCTCAACGTGTGTCGAGACCGCCTTTGCTTCGCCGAAAAAACACTTTCCCATGATCCGTTTATAAAACGATTATTGTCCGTTCCGGCTCCCATCGTTCGAAAAAATCCACCTTGATCATTCCGTTCCGGCTTCTGCCGGGCGAGGATTTTTTATCTACATCGTAGGGGCGGGGTCCACCCGCCCGTCTCTAAGGAATCCGAACAACCGTCCCGGTAGCTTTCCCCCGCCGGATTTTGTTTGCCTCTTGCGGCGCGGTAAATCGAACAATCGGATGCGTTGTTTGCGCCCCTGTCCGCTGTGCCGCAAAAACCTTTACAAACGGGCGGGTAGACCCCGCCCCTACCGGGTTGGTTGAAATGGGAACGCTCATGCAACGCCGGAAAAATTGTTTTTTATCCCGATCGTTTTTCATTTTTGTTTCCGCCTTCCGCTGGACGAAAAATCCCCTTCGATCATTCCGTTCCGGCTTCTGCTGAACAAAAAATTTTCTTCTCCCTCGTAGGGGCGGGGTCTGCCCGCCCGCTTCTAAGGAATTCGGACAATCATTCCGGCGGGATTCCCGACGTTGGATTTGTTTTTGTAATGCGGGAAACCGCTCCTTAAAAGACGCACATTGGCGCCCCTGTCCGCTGTGCCGCAAAAACCTTTACAAACGGGCGGGTTGACCCTGCGCAGGCTTTGCCTGCTTCCTACCGGCGAGGAGGGAACCGGAACGCTCTTGTAACGCCGGCAAAAACGTTTTCATTGCGGTATTTTCGATTCCCACCGGGCGAAAGAATTCTATTTGCCATTCCGTCTCCGGCTTCTGTGGGGCGTGTCTTTATTATATCAGAAAACTGTATACCATGTCTTTACACACTTTGTATACGATTTTATTACACTGTATACTATCAAAACCCTTTTCCCACACAAAACTATCGTCCTGCTTCCGTCCATTGCGAGCCGCCTTCCAGCCCTTTGGTAACACGGACGGTTCCGTCGTGCCGGAGAAAGATCGCTTCAAACGGTTCTCCGGTATGGGCGGTATAATATTTGAGGGCTTTCTCTTCTCCCATAACAAACAGCGCCGTGGAGAGCGCATCGGCAAGTGCTCCGTCTGCGGTCAGAACCGCAACCGAACAAAGCCCGTTTTCTGCCGGATAACCGGTTGAGGGGTCATAAAGGTAATGGTAGCGCGTTCCGTCAATCGTGACATACCGCTCATAGTCTCCGGAGACGGAAAGCACCGTGTCAGAGGAGAGCAGAAGCGTCCCGGCAATTCCGTCCTCGCGCCCCGGATCGCGCAGAGCAATCCGAAAGGGCGTGCCGTCCGGCTTTTTTCCGAACACGGCAACATTGCTCCCGAAGGAGATCAGCCCGCCGGAAACCCCGGTTGTTTGCAGATAATCCCGGAGAAGGGAAATCGCGGCACCCTTGCCGATGCCGCCGAGATCGACGGTCAGTGTGGAAAGCCCTTTCCGGATGCTCTGACCGTCAACCGAAAGCTTCCGGTAAGAAACCTTCCCCAAGGATTTTTGCATCTCCGCATCCGTCGGTAAGCGGTTCGCCTCCCCGGCAGCCCGCCACAGATCGGTCAGGGGCGCAACCGTCGGGTCAAACGCACCGCCGGTGTCGGCGGCAACCTGCAACGCTTTCCGAATCAATTCGACGGTGCGCGCATCGGCATCGTCAATGCCGGTATCGGAACGGTTCAGCCGGTCAATGTCGCTTCCCGCGGTTTCCTTTGCCCAAAGGGCATCCAACCCGGAGAGCAGGGAACGGCATTGGAGAAAGATCGGCTCCGCCGTGGAACGGTCGGTGTACAGTGTGACCGTAATCTGCGTATCCATCAGAAAAAAGGAAGAGGTGCTTTCCTCCGACGCACGGCAGGAGGTACCGACAAGCAGGAGCGGAGCGACCAGAAAAGCGACCAGACATACGGACAATCCGGACAGCAGGCGGATTCTTTTTTGCGGACAAAGCTTCATAAAATCTCCTTTCAGCGAACACGGGCAAGCACGTGCCGCAGCTTCGGAAGCGCCAAATGCAGCAAAACCCCGACCGCACCGCCGTAGAGCACCGATGCCAGAAGCAGCGCCGGAAGGTAGGAAAAGAGGAGTGATGGGTCAAAGAGGAGTGCGGCGGCAAGCATCTGACCGCAGTTGTGCGCCGCGGCGCAAAGAACGGAAACGCCAAGCATGCTCATCCGCCTGCCGCAAACGCTGAGCAAAAGGAGCGTCAGGTAGGAGAAAAGCCCGCCGAGCGCGGAAAAGCAGAGCGAGGTTGCCGAACCGAACAATAAGCCCATCAAAAGGATGCGGACTGCACTGACAATTGCGGCGTCCGTCCGGGAAATCAGACAGAAGGTGACCATGACGGCAATGTTGGCAAGCCCCAGCCGGAAGCCGGGGAGCGGCAGAAGCAGCTGCAGGGGGAGAAGGGACTCCAGATAGGAAAGCATGATGGCAAACACACAAAGGAGTGCGTCGGTGCAAAGCCGCCGGATGCGGTTATCCCGCAATGAAATCGGCATCCGCAGTTCCTCCTTTCACCTTCAGACGGACCCCCGCCGGAGCGCAGAGAAGACTGTCTCCGCCCTTGGTCAGCTTTCCGCTGTTGACACAGACCCGGTCACGGCAGGTACTTTCCGCAACATATGCGGCGCCGTCGCGGATGACAATGCGGAGCGTAATGCCGCGGGAGGTGATCTCCAGCTCCCGATCCTCATCCAGACGGTATTCACTGGTGCCGTCCGGCGTGGAGACAATCAGATATGTCCCGTCCTCTCTGCTTTGCCACGGACGCAGAAAAAGAAGAAGCGCGAGGCTGAGAACTGCCAGAACCGCAAAAAAATCGCGCCGGTTGATCCGGTCGGAAAACATCCTGCCGCCTCCTCTCATCCGCGCGTTCCCGAAATCCGGAACGCACATCGGAATCTTTTACAGCCATTATAGCAAAAAAAACGAAAAAAAGCAAGAGGAAAGGTGGTGTGAAAAAACTCATTTTGAGTTTTTTACACCACCGTCGACACTTGGCTCGGCGGCTAAACACCACTGTTTTGCCGTAAAATGAAGCTAAAAAATAAGAAAAGCAAGGCAAAAGTACCCAAGAGCGCTTCAAAAATGCCGGATGCCGAACCGACATTTTTGAGGGGCTGTGAAAAACATCGGTTTTTACTGCCCCGATTTTTTTCACCTTTTTCCGCATTTGGCATAGGATGGTACAGAAGCATGACGAAACGGATGGGAGGAATGAGAATGAATCAGGGGGAAAGCCGGCAGGGACAGGTGGGAGGGAAGGGATCTTTGATTATCCACGTCAGCACCGCCCGCGGTGCGATTCCGCTGGAGGGAGCCATCGTAACCGTGCGGAACTTTCTGCAGGAGTCGGAGGAAAACCGCGGGGGAGCGGTCGCGGTTCTGGTCAGCGGCAGAGACGGAAATACGCCGATTCTGACGCTGGATGCTCCGCCGCGCTCGGAATCCATGGAGCCGGAGGGCGGCGCACCGGGACTGCCGTATGCGCGTTACAATCTGGAGGTGCGTCTGGAAGGGTATGAGCACCAGAATTATATCAGCGTCCCGATTTTTGACGGGATTCTTGCCATTCAGCCGGTTTTTCTGATTCCGATTCCGGAAAACGGTAGCGACGGAAACCGGCAGGGGACGGAATATTTTTATGAGACGGAAGGCCCGACGCTGTAAAATGATACGGACACAGAGAGAAAGGAGGCGGTTCTGATGCCGCAATTGCCCTATATTCCGGAATACATCACGGTACATCTCGGTGCACCGGACAGCAACGCCGAGAATGTGACAGTGCCGTTTGCCAATTACGTGGCAAACGTTGCGTCCAGTGAAATTTATCCCACCTGGCCGGAAAGCGCCATCCGGGCAAATATGTATGCGCAGATTTCGTTTGCGTTGAACCGGATTTACACGGAGTATTACCGTTCCCGCGGATATGATTTTGATATCACCTCGTCCACGGCAATCGACCAAGCCTACGTGAACGGTCGGGTCATTTTCGAAAATATCCGGGAGCTTGCCGGAGAACTGTTCACCGATTACATCCGGCGGCAGGGAAACGTGGAGCCGCTGTTTGCGCAATACTGCAACGGAACAACGGTGACCTGCAACGGACTGTCGCAATGGGGAACCGTGGATCTTGCCAATCGCGGAATGACTCCCTACGAGATTCTGACCTATTATTACGGCGACGACATTGAGCTGGTGCGGGATACACCGGTGCAGGGCGCGACCCCGGCGGCGCCGGTAATCCCGCTGCGGGTCGGTTCGGTCGGAAACGACGTGCGCACCGTACAGATTCGTCTGAACCGCATTTCGGCAAATTACCCGTCCATTCCGAAGATTGTTCAGACGGACGGCATCTTCGCGGAGGATACCGAGGCGGCGGTGCGGCGGTTTCAGGAGGTTTTCAATCTCACACCGGACGGCATTGTCGGAAAGTCCACCTGGTACGCCATTCAGCGAATTTACAGCGGGGTCAAACGCCTGAATGAGCTGAATTCGGAGGGAATCCGTCTGGAGGAGGTCAGCCAGCAATATCCGGGCGTTTTGCGGGAGGGAGATACGGGAATCGGCGTCGAAACCCTGCAATATTATCTGAATTATCTCTCCCAGTATTACAGCACCATTCCCGGAATTTCGCAGGACGGGATTTTCGGTCCGGAAACACGGAACGCCGTCGAAGCCGCACAGAGAACTTTTGAACAGACGGTGGACGGGATTGTCGGTCCCTTTACATGGAACGCCATTTATAATGCTTATCTCGGCATCATCCGCACCATTCCGCAGGAGTATGTGGAGGGGGTGACGGTTCCTTACGGCGGTGTGCCGTTGCGTATCGGTTCCGATTCCGATTCGGTGCGCTTGCTGCAGCAATACCTGAACTACGTGGGGCAAACCTATCAGGAGATTCCGCAGGTGGATCCCACCGGCTATTTCGGTCCCCGCACACAGGAGTCCGTCATTGCCTTTCAGCGGCTGGCGGGACTGAACCCGAACGGAATTGTCGGCGTTACCACATGGGAAAGCCTGACCGACCTTTATGAATCCCTTTACGGCGGAAGTCAGCTACAGGAGGGACAGTATCCCGGTTATGAGGTCGGCGCTTAAAGACCAAACGGAAAGGAGAATCACAAGCAATGCCGGAAACAAATACATCGGCAATCACCGTGGAAAATCTGCAGCGGTATCTTCGCCAGCTCGCCTACCACAACCCGGGGATGACGTCCCCGCCGGTAGACGGAATTTTCGGAAGTACGACCGAACAGTCTCTGCGGGAATTTCAGCGCGCCAACGGGCTCCCCGTCACCGGACGCGCCAATCAACAGACGTGGGAATTGCTGTATTCCGCTTACCGCGCGTCCAGGGCAGAGCATGCTCCGCCGACCTCGGTCGCCTTTTTTCCGTACACCGTGCAGCAGACCGTGATGACATTGGGACGGAGCGGATTTGCCGTGACCGTTCTGCAATACATGCTGCGGGAGCTGGGAGTCAGCTATGACTTTCTGGAAGGTCAGCAGGTGACAGGCGATTACGACACACAGACGCAGACGGCAGTCCGAACATTTCAGCGTGCGAACGCCATCCCGGCAAGCGGGAATACGGATGCCGTAACATGGAACAGCATCGCGGACCAGTACAATGTCCTGTTCCGCCGGGATCCGTATCTCTGATTCTTCCGAGATTGCAGTTTTGATTTTTTGAAAGATGGTGCCTTCGATTTTTCAGAGACCGTATCTTTGATTTTTTCGGAGATTCTGCCTCTGATGCTGCCGGAAAACGGCTGGATTTTCCGTGAAAATTCCGATCAAACGAAAAAGCGATATTCCGATGCGGTTTTTGCCGTCGGAATATCGCTTTTTGCTGTTTTAAATGGAATAAACCGTGAATAAACGATGACAAAAAAGTAACAGATACACCTCTCTGTCAGCGGAGATAGCGATAGCGCAGAAATGCTTTCAGGGCAGAGTCGATGCAGGCGGCGACCGGCCAGACGATCCATGTGACATGCCATGCATTGGTCAGAAAGGAGATCAGCAGATAGACCGCAGTCACCAGCGGCCAGAACAATCCGGAGATGAGCTTTTGCGCCGAACGGTATTTCTGTACATCCTCCGCCACGTCGCCGGAGAAAGTGTCATCTTCCGCATCCTCCATGTCGTCCTCCCGATCCTCTGCCGTGCGACAGTTGAGCAGATGCCGGAGCACCTTGCCCGTAAAGGTCGGAAAAATGAAGAAAAAGACCGCAAAAGCAACAATCAGAAGCAAAAGACCAACCATGGAAGTTATGATCCGGTCGGGAGATTCCAGAGAAGCGGAAAGAATCAGGGGAAGAGGACAGATGACGCAGAGAAGCGTTCCCGCCGCGGTCATGAACAATTGGCGGCGGTTGAATTTTTCATAAATACCTTTCAGCTCCGCCTCGGTTTGCTTTGGAAGACGGATCGGATGATCCGTCGGGAGGGGGAGTTTTTTGCCGATCCCGTCGGCATAAATGAACAGCACGACCGCAGTGGCAACCAGCAGGAGCAACACCGTAATTCCGATACCCGCGGCGGCGTTTTCCGAAAAACGACCGGTTTCCGAAATCCCCGCAAGCGTGATCAGAGGAGCCGGCGAAAAAATGCAAAGCGAGGTTGCCAGCGCCGTAATGAATCCTTGCCGACGCGCGTTGGAAAGGCGATTCCATATGCTTTCGTTGTCCGGCATATAGTAGCTTTCGGAAGAAACCGGGTCATTTTCGCCGGCTTTTCCGGACATGTGAGAGGTAAAATCACCGGATGCCGATTTTTCCTCTTCTCCCGGCGTCCGGAGGTGGTCGGATTCATCTTTCAGCAATTCATCCGTCGTCACGCCGAACAATTCGCTCATTTGCAGAATTTTGTCGATTTCCGGCAGGCTCTGCCCGCTTTCCCATTTGGAAACGGATTGCCGGGAGACGGAAAGCTTTTCCGCCAGCTGTTCCTGCGACCAGCCCTGCTTCTTTCGCAGAAACATGATTTTTTCGGAAAGATTCATCATAAAAGTATGGTTCCTTTGAGGGAATTTCCCAAACGGGATATTGTCAGTGCGGGATGCTTCCCGCTGAGAATGTTGCCCGCACAGGAGGGGCACCTTCTGAGGACATCTTCCGCGCGGACGTTCCGTTTGGGATAGGTTCAGAATAACAGAAAACGGTGAAAAAGTCTATCCATTCGGCTTGGAATTTTGTCAACCGGCGGTTGCATTTTCGAAAAAGAGCGTTTTTCAGTTGTTTTTTGAAGGAGCGGACGGAGAAAAGGGAGTTCCGTAATCGGAGCGGTTCGGAATTTCGCGGATGTGGCGGAAGGTTTCCTTTTCTCCCTTTTCCGAGAGCATCCGGAGCCACTCCTCCAGCAGATCCGCCGTTTCCGGATGCATCTTCTGCCGGGCATTCCCGCGCAGAAAGTAAGAGAGAGGGTTCTGGTCGGTGTAGGATTTTCCGCAGTAAATCTTTCCGGCGGCGACGCGGTCGCAGAACATTTCCTTTACATAGCGCATCGGCATTTTTACGGGTTCATATTTTTTGGTCTGCATGTTCAGATCGTTCCAATATTCAAAGTGGTGGCGGTTCCTGCCTTTGTGATGCAGCCATGCCGCGGAATAACCGAACAGCTCCCGTTCCCGTTCATTGGGACTGCGTGTCCCCTGATAATATTTTGCTCCGCGCCGGAATTCGGTGGGAGAGTATTTGGAAAGGTCGTGAAAAAGTCCCTGCATTCCGATGCCCACGCGATAGCAGTGGGCAATGACGCAGTGACGGTGACGGGTAATGGTGCAAAAATGCTTCCATGGGTGCCACATCGGTCGTGTTCCTCCGGCTTGGGATGTTTCGTCTGTCTTCAGATACTTCGGTCATTTTCAAGATTAAAGATGAAATTGTATGCTTTCATCGGACTTTTATTTTAGCATAGTTTTTCCCGCTCGTCAACCGCAGAAGAAAAGTTTCCGGGAACGGATTTTTTATCTTAAAAATTTTTCAAATTGCTATTGCAAAACGGAAGAAAATCTGCTATACTATTCTTGGTATCGGACTGTGAAACGAGACCATACCAGCCGGGGAAGCAGCGGAGCCCTGTACCTGAAATCCGCTACAGCAGGGGTGGAGTCCTCTTTTGAGGGACGACCTTTTACGAAGGATGCGTATCTGCTGTGTTGAGGAATGGGTCCTGCGCAATCGAGGCTTACGAACCATGTCAGGTGGGGAACCAAGCAGCATTAAGTGATTCCCCCGATGTGCCGCGGGGACGCCTGTTCTGAGCAGTGGGTACGAAAATCGCGTGGAAGCGACTTTCGATTCTGAGGTGTATGGTCTTGTTTTGCAGTCCGGTGCTTTTTCTGTAAAAAAACACCGGCATTTTTTCTTTTTGCCGGGGAAAAAGGAGAATATTTCTTATGAAAATCGGTGTCAGTGCTTACAGCTTTGAAAAATACAGAAAAGCCACCGGGTGTGATTTCAAGGAGATCACCCGGCAGACAAAAAAGATCGGGTTTGATGCTATCGAATATACGGAAATCAGACCGGAGATGGCGAAGGATCCGGTTGCGTATGCAAAGGAACTGCGGGAGCTTTGCGATTCCCTTGGGCTGACGATTGCTTCCTATACGGTCGGAGCCAACCTTCTGAGTCCGGAAATCGAAAAGGAAATGGAGCGGCTTTTCCTGTGTGTGGATACTGCCGAGGCATTGGGCGTTCCCTGCATGCGGCATGATGTCTGCTGGGAGCTGCCGGAAGGGAAAACATGGTACGAAATGGTTCCCGTGCTTGCCGGGCGGATCCGCACGATTACGGAATACGCCGAAAAGAAGGGCATCCGCACCTGCTCCGAAAATCACGGCTACATTTATCAGCAGCCGGAGCGCGTGGAAACACTGATCCGTGCGGTGGGCAACAAAAACTACGGCTGGCTGGTGGATATCGGAAACTTCCTCTGTGCCGATGCCAACCCCATGGATTCCGTCCGCATTGCGGCTCCTTATGCCGTTCATGCACATATCAAAGACTTTTTGTACCGCAAGGTGCGTCCGGGTGAGCCGACCCCGGAGGGATTTTTCAAGACCGCAAACGGAAATCTGTTGCGCGGTACCATTGTCGGTCACGGGGACGTGCCGGTGGCGGAGTGCGTGAGAATCCTTCGTTCCTCCGGCTACGATAAGGTCTTTTCCATTGAATTTGAGGGTGCGGAGGAGAACATTCCCGCGCTGGAGTTGGGGCTTGCTTATCTCAGAAAGCTGGCGGCAGAGCCGGTGCAAAGCATCTGAGTCATGCATCAGGCGCTGTACAGAAAATGGCGGCCGCAGACCTTTGACGAGGTTTACGGGCAGGAGCACATTACTTCCGTGCTCCGCTATGAGGCGGAGCACGGTGCCTTCAGCCATGCGTACCTTTTTTGCGGTTCCAGAGGAACCGGAAAGACCAGCTGTGCCAAAATCCTTGCCAAAGCGGTCAACTGTGAGCACCCGGCGGGGGGAAATCCCTGCGGGGTCTGTGCCGCCTGCCGCGCGATTGACAGCGGAGCGGCAACCGATGTGCTGGAAATGGATGCCGCATCCAACAACGGTGTGGATAACATCCGGGATATCCGGGACGAGGTGGTATACTCTCCGTCCGAGCTGAAATACCGGGTGTATATCATTGACGAGGTGCATATGCTGTCGGTCAGCGCGTTTAACGCGTTGCTCAAAACTCTGGAGGAGCCGCCGGAGCATGTAATCTTCATTCTTGCAACCACGGAGCTGCAAAAGCTTCCGGCGACCATCATTTCCCGTTGCCAGCGGTTTGATTTCCGGCGGATTTCCGTTGACGCGCTGATTGCGCGGCTGACCTATATCGCAGAGCAGGAAGGAATCGGTCTGGAGCCGGATGCCGCGCGGATGCTGGCGAGACTTGCTCAGGGCGGCATGCGGGATGCGATCAGCCTTTTAGAGCTTTGCGCCGGTGTCAGTCGTCAGGTGACGGTTGCGACCGTAGAGGATGCGGTCGGTCTGGTCGGCCGGGGTGCCGTGCTTGCCACGGCGGAAGCCGTGACCGAGCGGAATTATGACGCGCTATTCTCGCAGATTGACAGCGTGGTACGCTCATCCAAGGATTTGTCGGTTTTCTGGCAGGATCTGATTTCTCTCTGGAGAGATATGCTCGTTTGCCGGACCACCAAGTCTGCGGAGGCGTATCTCGACCTGACACGGGAGGAAGCGACACAGCTTTTCACACTGGCAGGGAAATTCCGCAAGGAAACGCTATTGTACCATTGCAGGCTTTTGGAGGACGCACTGTTTGCCATGCAGAAGGCGAACGCCGTCAAGCGTGTGGTGGCAGAGATGACGCTGATCCGGATGTGCGACGAGACGCTGGACACCTCACCCGAAGCATTGGTTTCCCGGATTGCAAAGCTGGAGGATGCCATGCTGACCTGTCGGACGAGCCAGTCACCGCGTGTACCGGAGTCTGCGGACGTTCCGGCGGAAAAGCCAAAAAAAGCTTCCGGAATACCGGAAGCACAGCCTGCAAGCTCCGAAAAAGGTGCCGCAGTGCCCGATGCACCGAAAACGACGGGAGACGCGCGACAGGTGCTCCGGCCGGTGAAAAACTGGTTGGATGCGGTGGAGCGGCTGGGAAGAAGCGCTCCGATGGTGGCAAGCTTTGTCAAAGCCGCACGGGCTTTTACGACCGAAGACGGCAATGTAATTGTCCGCTTCGACAATGATTTTTCCATGCGGATGATGGAGCAGGACGAATCCCGCGATCAGCTGCGGATGGCGCTCTCGGCGGTTCTTCAGCGGGAGGTCGGCGAACGGGAACTCCGTTTTGAGGTGGCGGCAAAGAAAGCTGCCGGATCCGCAATTGACGAGATTATCGGGGAAGTGACCGAGGACCGCTGAGACGGATCGGATCAATATTATTTTTGTAATTTGTAAGGAGAACAGAAAGTCATGAGAGCAAATATTCCGAAGGGAATGGGCGGCGGCGCGCAGAACATGCAGGCAATGATCCGTCAGGCACAGAAAATGCAGGAGGATATGGCTGCAAAGCAGGAGGAACTGAACGAGCGGGAGTATGATGTTTCCGCGGGCGGCGGTGTCGTAAACGTGAAAATCAACGGCAAAAGAGAAATCCTTTCCATTGACCTCAAGCCGGAGATTGTGGATCCCGACGATATGGAAACGCTCTCCGATTTGCTGGTTGCCGCGGTCAACGAGGCGATCAAGCGGGTGGACGACACCAACAATGCAGAGCTGAACAAGATTACCGGTCCGATGAATCTGCCGGGACTTTTCTGAGTCGATGGCGGAATATATGGAACCGCTCCGGGTGCTTGCCGAAAAATTCGGCAGGCTTCAGGGAGTCGGAAAGAAGTCCGCAATGCGTCTGGCTTTTTCCGTTCTGGAAATGGATCGGGAGGAGGCGGCGGAATTTGCGCAGGCGATTCTGGATGCCAAGGACAAGATTCACCTCTGTCCCGTGTGTCAGAATCTGACCGATCTTCCGGTGTGCCGGATCTGTGCGGATGAAACGCGCGATCATTCGGTCATCTGCGTGGTTTCCGATGCCAAGACGGTGCTTGCCATGGAAAAGGTTCGGGAATATCACGGCGTTTACCATGTTCTCCATGGTCTGATTTCTCCGATGAACGGGGTAACACCGGATCAGCTGAAGATCCGGGAACTGCTTTCCCGTGTGGAAGCGGAGGATGTCCGGGAGGTAATCGTGGCAACCAACCCGACCGTGGAAGGAGAGGCGACGGCGCTGTATCTGTCCCGTTTGCTTCGTCCGTCCGGAATCCGTGTGACCCGTCTGGCGTACGGCGTTCCCGTGGGAGCGGATCTGGAGTATGCCGATGAAGTGACGCTGTTCCGGGCACTGGAGGGACGGCGGGAGGTCTGAACCGGATGCATCGCTTTTGCGGCGGCATCTTTACCGGTCTGTCTGCTTTCTGAAGTGTTAAAATACCAAAAGGAGCCTGCATCGCAAAAAGCGATGCAGGCTCCTTTGGTATTTGTGCTCAGGGCGCATTACGGCAGGCACCGTTTGCAGGCGGTGTAGCCCGCGCGTTGCGCCTCTTCCTCGGTGATGAAATAGCAGCGTTTGTCTTCGGCAGGGAGGGACGAGCAGGTCAGACGATGGTATTTCTTGGTCTCGGCATTTCCGACAAACGCATATTCCGATGCCGCAGCGGTATCGGATTCCGTTCGGGAGTCCTCGGTCGGGTTGGTCGGTACGGAGCTGTTTTTCGAGGTCTGAAAGGTCAGCGTTTTGCCGTCGTTGCTTCGGCAGACAATGTCACCCTGAAGGTCGGTACGGTAAAGCGTAACGTCCGCATCCCGGAGCCGGGAGAGCGGTTCTTCGTTCGGATGTCCGTAGCTGTTGTCCTTTCCGACGGAGATGACTGCGTAGGTCGGGTCTACCTCCCGCAGAAAGCGGTAGGAGGTGGAGGTATTGCTTCCGTGATGTCCGACCTTGAGCACCGTGGATGCGACCGATACTCCGGCATCCAGAAGATCTGCTTCCGCGTCGCGCTCCATGTCTCCGGTAAAGAGGAAGGAAAGTGATCCGAACACGACCCGCAGGACGATGGAGGTGTTATTGGTTTCGGTATATTCCCTGACGGGACCCAGCACGGTGACCTCTGTGGAACCGAGCGAAAACCGGTCGCCCGCCTGTGGTACGGTCAGCGTTTTTCCCTGGTTTTCGACGGCGGAGACGTAGTTGCGGAAGGCGCGGCTGTCGTATTCGGTGACGGGTGCCATTGCAACACCGACCGTGGCGGCGCGCAGTGCACCGGGAAGTCCGCCGACATGATCCTCATGCGCGTGCGTGCAGATCATATAATCAATGTGGGTGATGCCGCGTTTTTTCAGATAGGTATAGACCAGACTGCTGTCTGCGGCGTTTCCTCCGTCGATCATCATTGCTTTTCCGTCGCAAAGGATGAGGGCGGCATCTGCCTGTCCGACGTCGATAAAATGCACCTCGAACTGTGCGCCGGACGGCAGGGGAGTGGCGCCGTTCCCCTCCGTGACGGAGGAAGCGGGGGTGCTTCCGGTACCGGTTCCCGCACCGGGAAGCGCACAGGAGGTCAAAACAAACAGGAGAGAGAAAAGAAGGGCGAGAAGGCGAAATTGTTTTTTCATGGGCATCGGGTCCTTTCAGAGAAAATCAGGTTCCGAACTCCGTAAGCTCCAGCCCTTCGTTGTTTTCCAGCGTATGCGCGATGTGCCATTCGCTGTTGAAGAGCAGAAAGTCATTCCCGCGGAAGTCCCGCACCCACTTGACATCAAACAGGTGAAGCTTTGCAGGATCGGTTTCGCTGGAAATGCGGCGGATATACTGATAGGGAAGTCCGTATTGCCGATAGGTGACGCCGTATTCCGACTTCATCCTGGATTCCAGAACATCAAATTGCAGCATGCCGACCACGCCGACATAGACGCGCTCCAAGCCGCCGTTCGGTTCGGTGAAAATGCGGATAGCGCCTTCCTGAGCAATCTGGCTCATGCCTTTGGCAAACTGCTTGCGCTTCATGCTGTCGATCTGCTCCACCATGGCAAAGCATTCGGGCGCGAAGGTTGGGATGCCTTCAAATTCAACCTTGCTGTTCTTTTCGCACACTGTGTCTCCGATGGAGAAAATGCCGGGGTCAAACACGCCGATGATGTCGCCGGCGTATGCTTCCTCAATGATGGAGCGCTCCTGCGCCATCATCTGCTGGGGTTGGGAAAGCTTCAGTTCTTTTCCCCCCTGTACGTGATAATATTCCCGGTCATGGTCGAATCTGCCGGAAACAATGCGGAGAAATGCAATGCGGTCGCGGTGCGCCTTGTTCATGTTTGCCTGAATTTTGAACACGAACGCGGAGAAATGGTCGTCAAAGGGACTTACAAGGTGATCACCCGCCTGCCGCGGCAGGGGGGCGGTGGTCATCTTCAGGAAATGCTCCAGGAAGAATTCCACGCCGAAATTGTTCAGTGCCGAGCCGAAGAATACCGGGCTGAGCTGACCGTTTCGTACCTTTTCCAGATCAAAGTCAAAGCAGGCACCGTCCAGCAGTTCTACCTGCTCCGTCAGCTCCTCGCGGGCATAGGAGCCGATCAGCTCGTCCATTTTTTCGGTGTCGCGGATGTCACAGTCGATGGAGGACAGACGGTCTCTGCCGCGGTGCGAATCGCCGAACGCGAGAATTTTATGGCCATCCCGGTCATAAACGCCCTTGAATCCGACGCCGCATCCGATCGGCCAATTCATGGGATAGGTTCCGATGCCGAATTCCTTTTCCAGCTCGTCCAACAGATCAAACGGATCCCGCGATTCGTGATCCATTTTGTTGATGAAGGTGAAAATCGGAATGTGCCGGCGTGCGCAGACCCGGAAAAGCTTGCGCGTCTGCGGCTCGATTCCTTTTGCGGCATCAATGACCATGACCGCACTGTCCGCCGCCATCAGCGTCCGGTAGGTGTCCTCGGAGAAGTCCTGGTGTCCGGGCGTGTCCAGAATGTTGATGCAATATCCCTCGTATTCAAACTGCATGACCGAGGAGGTGATGGAAATTCCTCTTTTCTTTTCCATCTCCATCCAGTCGGAGACGGCGTGACGGTCGGATGCCTTTCCCTTGACGGCACCTGCGGTCTGAATTGCGCCTCCGTAGAGGAGAAACTTCTCCGTCAGGGTTGTTTTTCCTGCGTCCGGGTGTGATATGATGGCGAATGTCCGCCGACGGTTGATTTCCTGTTCCAGTTTGTTCATGTTCTGCACAATGCCTTTCTGTAGTTCCGGTGAAAAATCTGTCTTTTCCATGTATAAACAAATTATTTTACCATATTTCCTCTTTTCTTGCAAGGGGATTTGAAAAAAAACAGTGCGCCGCGTGTTTTTTTCGTTTGTTTCCCGCAAAAAGCAGTTTTCCGGCGATAAAAAATACCAAAAAGGGGGTTGACATTCCGAAGCTTTTGTATTATAATAAAGCGAACGTGAAAAGGATTTGTGCGTTCTTTTGCAGATGTAACTCAATGGCAGAGTGTCCGCTTCCCAAGCCGAATACGCGGGTTCGATTCCCGTCATCTGCTCCAAAAAGAAAAGCCGGGGTTCCAGCAAAGGAAGCACCCGGCTTATTTTTTTACAAATGGCAGAAAGGGGGGGCGATGAAACCTTTGAAAGCTTTGAAAGCTGTGAAAGATTTCTTTTTTACGGTTCTGTCTTGGGTGTTTGCCGTTTTTGTAGCACTGATTTTTGGAATTTTTGTACTTGTATATTTGCCGGTGGATTATGTGAAATACCGGAAATCGCGGTATTATCGGATGACATTGGAAAAGTATTCTCCTTTTGCGGCAAGCGGGTTTCAATTCCGGTTGTTTCAAAAAATTTCCGAAAATCAGCTTCCGATCCGATATATCAGCAATCCGGCAGAGAAAACCCCGGAAGCCGGTTGGTTCCTTTATGGCGATACTGTGATTCTGAGTCGGGATTTTTCGTATGAATATTTCCCGGAAGAGGGGCGTTGGGCTTATTTTGCCGAAGACGAAGCAGGTTCGGATACGCTCATGACACCGGAGGAGGAAATCGGACTTGCCATCGATGAGGTCAACCGGTTGACAGGAACGGAGGAATGCAAAAAGGGCGTGATTTTATTTGACTGCGCGGAGGAGGATTATGCGGAAGAAGCAAAGCAGAATCCGCTGTTCCTCACCTATGATAAAGATCCGACAGAGGCGTTGCGTCGGTTGTGCAACATGGAAGCGGACTCCTGATGCGATTTTGTACGGCTTTGGGGAAAGGTATCGGAGCAATGGATTTTCGATGCCTCTTTTTTGAGAGATGCTTGTTTTGTTTACGGTGCTCAAAGGCGGTGTGAAAAACTCGTTTTGCGTTTTTTCACACCGCCTTTGACTTTTAATTTTTTCTTATGGAAGGCTTGTGTTCAGACGCTGAGAAGGATGATGGAGGCGACGCCGGTCGCGGCTCCGATCCACTGGCGCAGGGAAAGCTTTTCCCGATACAGACAAACGGAGAACAGGAAGGTGACAAGAAGGCTTCCTGCAGAAAGAATCGGAAATTCCACGGATGCCGCCATCATGCCGGCGAGCACCATGGTCAGGAGGTTGACGATTCCGTTGCACAATCCGCAGGGAACTGCAAATTTCCAGCCTTCTCTGAGGGTGGTGCGGAACTGCCCGCGTTCCAGAATTCTGCCGGAGAGGAGCATCAGAACGGTAATCAGAAGGAGCGCATAAATCATCAGTTCGTTTTTGAACTGACCCTCCATGCTGATCTGCTGCATTTTTTGCACGATGGAGCACATTCCGTTTCCGACAAAGCCGATGATGAGGAATACGATCCATTTCCAGGAGACGGAGGTGTTGGTTTTTTCCCGGTTCCGCTTCAGATAAATCAGCAGCAGGGAGAGAATAAGGAGGGCAAGACCGGGGAAGAACAGCGGGCTGATGTCATCGTGCAGGAAAATCAGTCCGTAAAGGGTCGGGAGCAACAAAGAGTAGGAAGCGATCAGTGTAGTCAGGGACAGCGGACCGTAGCGCAGTGCCAGAAACTGTCCCATCATGGCGGCGAAATAAGAAACGGCGAACACGATGGAATAAGGAAGCACCTCCGGCAGGAAGCGGAGGGTTCCGATGCCGCTGACCAGAAAAACCAGCATGGCAGAGACGGACATCACGGCACCGAAGTAAAAGACACCGGGAGACGAGGAGCGATTGTCATATCCTTTTTTCAGAACGTTTTGCAGGGAAATTCCGATGACATCGGCGACGGTCAGAAGGATGGTCAGCATCAGAGAAAAACCTCCGGAGGATAAGATAAACAGAGGGCGTGCGCGAAAGGGGAAAAATTCAGATGCGTTTTTCAGGAAGAGCTGTTTTTTTCTTGCTTTCTGGTTTCCTTATGCGGAAGAGGGAGCACAGGCGGGAGAACCATCCGCGTTTTTTCTGCGGCGGAATCGTATAGCCGGTACAAGCCGGGAATGCTTCGGTCAGCATTGCCGGGGTGACATGCTTGCTTTTGCAGATGGCTTCCAGTAAGAGCATGGTTGCAAGAGCGTCTCCGTCACTGCGGTGCTGGTGCTCCGGAATCTTTTTGCACCACGCCTGTACGTAGCCGGAAAGTCCGTGTGCTTCCGGGTATTCGCCCAGCATCCGGCAGAGCTGCTCCGTGTCCATCCAGCGGTAGGGAATTTGCGGAAGGGAATAGCGTTCGCAGTCCTTTTTCAGTGCGGTGATGTCGTTCTTCACGGCAAAACCGACGGCAAGATCTGCCTTTTCGAAAAGCTTGCGGATCTGTGGGTAAACCTTCGGGAAATTCGGGGAGTCGTCAATGACCTTTTTCGGATATGCGAGGATATGATGCAGAACATAGCCGTTCCAGGAGGATTCGGGATTGATGCAGATGTCGGTGGGTGGGGTCAGGATTTTGAAATTTTCATCGGTCATGACGTAACCGAAGGAAAAAACGGATCCGGGAACCCTTCCGTCGGCAAATTCCATATCAAAAAACAACAGCCTCATTCCAAACGTCCTTTCCGGATACGCGCACGGCAGTATCATCCAAAAAACAATACGCTCCATTATAGCACATATTTTTCGGATTTTCTATCCTTTTCGAAAAATAATTCGGTTTCGCGCTTCTTTTTTCTATTTACAAAAAAATGATTTTGTGATATACTTCTTTCAGATAAAAGGTTCTTTGGAGGTGGTTCCGTGTATAAATGCGAGCGGGAAGAGGAGATCATGAATCTGCTTCGGCAGACCGATTATGCGACCGTGGAAACCCTGTCTCAGAAAATGAATGTCAGCGCCTCCAGTATCCGCCGGGATCTGAAGAACCTGGAGGAGCGGGGACTTGTCAGCCGGAGCTACGGCGGTGTCAAGGCGGTGAACTCCGACGGGCGGCACATTCCGTTTTCCCTGCGCAGTCATGAAAACAGCGTCCGCAAAAAGCAGATTGCCAAAGCGGCGACGGCTTTGATCCGACCCGGGGAAAGCGTTTTTCTGGACGGTTCCAGCAGCGCCTATTTTGTTGCGGAGCTGTTGCCCGCCATCGGAGGCGTTACCGTATTTACCAACAGTGTGGATGTGATGTCGGTACTTTCCGGCTACGATATTCGCGTCTTCTGTACCGGCGGTGTGATTTCTTCGGAAAACCGCGCGGTTCTGGTCGGCGGTTATGCGCAGGATTTTGTGCGCGGGGTGCACGCGGATGCCGCGATTTTTTCGGTTCAGGCGGTTCACGCCGACGGAGAATGCTACGACTGCTATGCGGAGGAGGTTGCCGTAAGAAACCGGATGCTGGAGAATTCCGCCCGGAAAATTCTGCTTTGCGACAGCAGCAAATGGGATAAAAGCTCCACATTCTTTCAGACCAACGTGCGGGACGTGGACTTCTTTGTCAGCGACCGGGATCCGAATCCGTTTTTTACGGATCCGTATCCGGAAAAATACATCCTTGCCAAGGGGTAAGGAACGGAGAGAAACAGAGGCGCAGAAATGAAACGTTGCCGAAGAACGGGTGCATGGATGATTTGTCTGCTGGTTCTTCTGCTCTGCATTCCGGGATGCCGGAGGGCGGACGGGTCGGAGAACATCCTGCTGGAATTTTATTTTCTGGACATCGGTCAGGGCGATTCGATTCTGCTTCGCACGGAGGCGGGAGATATTCTGATTGACGCGGGTCCGGACGATCATGAGGACCGGCTTTGCCTGCGGCTGCACCAGCTTGGCGTGACGGAACTCCGCCTGATGATTCTGACACATCCGGACGAGGATCATATCGGAGGCGCGGACGGAGTTCTGTATGAATTTCCGGTGGCGGAAATCTGGATTCCGGACACGGACGCAGATCATGAAAGTGTCCGCCTGATGCGAACGGCGGCGGACGGAAACGGTTCTGTGATCCGCCATCCGTATGCCGGGGAGTTTTGCCGGTTCGGGGAGACGCAGATTTTTCTGCTGGCTCCGTTTGAGGGCGGCGAGAAGCTGGACGCCAACGACAGCAGTATCGTCTGCAAGATCGCCTGCGGAAAGGTTTCCGCACTGTTTACGGGAGATGCCGAAGCAAAAACCGAAAAGCGAATCCTTGCGGAATACGGTGCGGCGCATCTGCGTTGCGATCTTTACAAGGTCGGGCACCACGGCTCCTCTACCTCCACCACAGAGGAGCTGCTGGAGGCAATGCAACCGGAATACGCGGTGATTTCCGCCGAAGCAGAGAACAGCTACGGGCATCCGCACGGCGAGGTGGTCAAACGGCTGGAGGATGCAGGAATCCGGGTCTTCCGGACGGATCGGTCGGGGGAGATTGTTTTTGCGACCGACGGGGAGCGGATCTGGAATTGTGACTGAAGGGAAAAGGAGAGTTTGATTTGAAGGTATTGGTTACGGGAGGCTCCCGCGGCATCGGAGCGGCGTGTGTCCGGCGCTTTGCAAAAGAGGGGCACCGTGTTGTGTTTTTGTACCGGTCGGACGTTACAGCGGCAGAAAAGGTGGCGGCAGAGACCGGAGCGGTTGCGCTTTGTGCGGATGTATCGGATTCCGGGGCGGCGACGGCGGCGGCAGAGAAAGCAATCTCCCTTCTTGGCGGGCTGGATGTGCTGGTCAACAATGCGGGGGTTGCGCAGATCAAGCTGTTTACGGATTTAACGGATGAGGACTGGAACCGGATGATGGGAACCGATCTTGACGGTGCGTTTTACGTGACGCGCGCGGCGGTGAAGACAATGATCCGTCAGAAGAGCGGAAGAATCGTCAATATCGGGTCGATGTGGGGCAAATGCGGGGCTTCCTGCGAGGTGCATTATTCCGCCGCAAAGGCGGGACTGCGCGGGATGACCATGGCGCTTGCCAAGGAGCTGGGACCGTCCGGCATCACGGTCAACTGTGTGGAACCGGGAGTGATTGCAACCGAGATGAATGCCGCTCTGGGTGCGGAAGCACTCCGCTCTCTCTGTGAAGAAACACCGCTTTGCCGTCTTGGCACGCCGGAGGAGGTTGCGGCGGCGGTCGCGTTTTTTGCCTCTCCCGAAGCTTCCTTTATTACCGGGCAGACGCTTGGTGTGGACGGAGGATTTGCCATATGAGTACATGGGTCAAAAAATTTCTTTTTCCGGCGCTGTCCGTGCTGCTTGCCGCGGCGGCGCTCTTTGCAGGTCTGCTTCTGACCCGTCCGGCGCTGGAATATCGCGTTTCGCGATTCTTTTTTCGTCCCTCCGGAATGCCTTTGCGGCAAGCAGAGCCGCTCTCCGGCGGGCGCGTTTGGACGCTGGCGGAGTTGCGCGGAGAAGAGAAGGTAACGGAGACGCTGTCGCTGTTTCTGGTCAATGGGACACATCCGTTACCGGAGGATTATACGCCGGAACTGGCGGAATACAATGGGGCGCGGATGCATCCTTCCATGGTAGACCCTTATATTGCTCTGCGGGACGCGGTGCAGAAAAAGACCGGTCAAAGGATTTACGTTTCCGCCGATTTCCGCACACGGGAGGAGCAGGAGCAGATTCTGGCGGATTCCGGAGCGGGGATTGCGGCAAAGCCCGGATGCAGTGAGCATGAGGCGGGGCTTGCGCTGGATGTTTATGCGCCGTACTATGGCGGAGCCGCTTTTCTGAAGTCTCCTGCCGGGGTGGAGGTCAACCGCCGGTGCGCCGAATTCGGGTTCATTATCCGGTATGCGGAGGACAAGCAGGAGGTGACGGGAATCTCCTATGAGCCGTGGCATCTGCGCTATGTGGGAGCACCGCATGCGGGGTGGATTGCAGAGAGCGGGCTTGCACTGGAGGAATATCTGGAGCGGCTTTTACCGGAGGTCTGGTATGAGGCAGACGGTTACCGGGTTCTGCGTACCTCCGCAGAGGAAGTGACCCTGCCGGAGCAGTGGCAGAGCTGTGAGATTTCTCCGGACAATGCCGGATATTACATCCTGACGGTAAAGCTGTAAAATAGTATTGTTTTTTTCGATTTCCTTACTTTTTTTGTAAAAAAACTATTGACAAAAGAGAAACGGGTATGGTATAATAATTTGCCGCTTGAAAAGGGCTTTCTCAAGTGTGTCCGGATTCCGGACGCCGCCCGGATCAGCGAGTCTGAAGGAAAGTGAGGTGCTTTTCGTGTTTGCAGTGATTGAAACCGGCGGAAAGCAGTACAAGGTCACCGAGCAGGACATTATTTTTGTCGAAAAGCTCGATGTCAATGAAGGAGACGAAATCGTTTTTGACCAGGTGAAGGCGCTGTCCGATGACAATGCTCTGAAGATCGGTACGCCTGTCCTTGACGGTGCAAAGGTTACCGCTAAAGTGCTGAAGAACGGCAAGAACAAGAAGATTTATGTCCTGAAGTACAAGGCAAAGAAGAACGAGAAAAAGAAGATCGGTCACAGACAGCCTTTTACGAAGGTGCAGATTCTGAAGATCGAGGGTTGATTCGGTCGGTAAGGGTCGGAACATGACAAAGATCGTGTTTTTCAGAAGCGGCGGGGTATTCTACGGCTTTGAAGAGCAGGGTCACACAGGTTACGGAGAAGCCGGGGACGACATCTTGTGCGCCGCGATTTCTTCGATGACAATGTTTCTCATCAATACCATTGAGGTGGCGTATGCTTCAAGGGTGGATTATACCATTGAAGATGGAGACACCAGGATCCGCGTGTGTGCCAAGGCGGCACTTCCGGAGTATGAGTCGGACGACTACAAACGGTATGCGGTTTCCGGAATTATGATGGGGTACTATTGTCAGTTGGGTGACATGCTGGAGGAATACGGAGATTATCTGGATGTGTCTGTCATAGACAAGCCGTATGAGGAATGATCCGCTGTCTCCGCGTGGTTTGGCGGAGAACAAATAATTCAGGAGGAAAAGAATCATGTTGAAGCTCAGTTTACAGTTCTTCGCTCATAAAAAGGGCGTCGGCTCCACAAAGAACGGCCGTGACAGCGAGTCCAAGCGGCTTGGTGTGAAAAAGGCGGACGGTCAGCCTGTGGTTGCCGGTAATATTATCGTCAGACAGAGAGGAACTGCCGTTTGCGCCGGTGAAAACGTCGGCGTCGGCAAGGACTACACGCTGTACGCTTTGATTGACGGTAAGGTCAAGTTTGAGCATAAGAGCAGAACACAGAAAAAGGTCAGCGTTTACGCCGACTGATTTTCCGGTTTTCCCGGAAGAGAAAAGCAGGAACTTTCCTACAAGGAGGCTCCTGCTTTTTTGCTTTTGAAACGTTATTTTTATTTTCCGGGGGCGGTATAGGTTTTTGTGTGAAGGTATGTTTTTCCGAAGTAACGATGCCATGTACGGCAAAGGACACGCTTTGCGCGGTTGAAGGGATTGTTTCTGATTTTGATTTTTTGATTGTAACGACGGATATTTTCTTTTTGTCCGGGAATGGTGTACCTTTGAACGATTGGATACAGTTCCGGGCTGTTCCGGATAGGGCTACGGGATACAATGTCGTCCTTCGGAACATGAAAGATTTGAAAAACATCAGAAGTGATGGCTTCGTGGCTGATGAATACAATGTCGTTCTCCGGATGAAAAGAACGCAGCAAAGATCGTATTTCTTCGTAATTGTTTTCAATCCATGTAAACTCTGTGCTCCCTTCTTCGGTGCAGATATATCTGAAAAAGAGCGTAGGCTCTTTTATTTTTTCGTAAAAGCGCCGGATTCTGCGATCGTATTTTTCTTTTACGGAAGGAAGTTGTTCCGACAAAGGGCGATATTTGGTAAAGTCGTGGAAGAAATAAATGCCGTAGTTCGGATTGCAGTAATGGTTCCTGTTTTCCGTATTTTGACACAGAAGCTCCGGCGAAAGAAAATCGGAAAAATGGGAACGGATTGCGGAGATGATCCCCTGAAAATCGGAGATAACCCAATCAAAAGGGGAAGAAAAGTTGCGTAAACCCATTTTTTCCAAGTCTTTGGCAACTTAACAAAAATATCCAAGCGAAATAAAATTCTGATAGGATGTACGGAAGTTCATTTTCTGCATTCTTTGTTTCCTCTTTCTTAAGATCTCGTTTATCCTATTTTATCCTACTTTATCCTACTTGTCAATACGAAATCCGATTTATTGCTATAATTTTGCAGAAAAGCAAAAGGAAAAGACAGAATCGGAGGAATTGTAAAATGCGTCTGCTGAAAGAAAAAATCAGCATTACGATTGACGGCGATTTGTTGGAGAAATTGCGTTTGTTGGCGGAAAGGGACGATCGTTCTCTTTCCCAGTATATCAATCTTGTGCTTAAAGAATATTTGCGAGAGATCAACGAGTAAGAAATGGATCGCTTTTTGTATGATGATATTTTTATATGGCAGGAAATGATATCCCCGTGGGCTTTATTTCCAAACGAAATTGTGTCCTGCCTTGAGACAGGACACGGTGAAATTCCGCGAACCGATTGCTCACACGAAAAGCACCGTCCCACCGGGAGGGTGGGGCGGTGCTTTTTGGTACGGGCAACAGGACTTGAGACCTGCACAAGCGCGCCGTTTTTCTTGGAATGCGAGGTTTATTGATGCGGTCGGGCGCGCAATGGTGTCCTGCCTTGAGACAGGACACAGTGAAGTTCCGCGAACCGATTGCCCATACGAAAAGCACCGTCCCACCGGGAGGGGGGGGCGGTGCTTTTTGGTACGGGCAACAGGACTTGAACCTGCACAAGCGCGCCGTTTTTCTTGGAATGCGGGGGTTATTGATGCGGTCGGGCGCGCAATGGTGTCCTGCCTTGAGACAGGACACGGTGAGGTTCCGCGAACCGATTGCTCATACGAAAAGCACCGTCCCGCCGAGAGGGCGGGGCGGTGCGGTGCTTTTTGTGTGTGCACGACAAAATCTCGTTTTTGAACCGATTTTCGATAATGTGTCGTACTATTTCAATCTTTTATCTCTAAAAATTTGGATTTATCTATTATGGGATAAACGGAACATTGTTTTCATCAAATAATCCATTATATACCACTTCGTAGTATTGTTTTCCATACAAATCACTGCAATACTGTAAACCTTGATATTCATATGCGGTATAAGGATACTCGTTGTTGTTTTTTCGCGTATATTTTGTGACTTCTACAAATAATCCCATACCATCACTTTCACTAAATTCTTCTGCTGGAAATACGAAATAATCGTAGGTCCCATCACCTAGATCACTTTCATATCCAAAGTTTTTGGCAGAAAAGACATGATATTTTTTCATTGATATTCTCTCCTTTTTATTTATCAAAATTCTAACTTGTCTTCTTTAATTATAGCATATCGATCGGATTTTTTCAATGTTTTACACGATAATAAAAATGATGGTCTATAAGAAAAGACTTATAGACCATCACACTTGGTACGGGCAACAGGACTTGAACCTGCACGGAAAAACCAATGGATCCTAAATCCATCGCGTCTGCCAGTTTCGCCATGCCCGCAAAGAGGAAGACTGTTCTGAGGTTTTATCGGATGCTGCAAGAGAACCGATATGCAGTGCTTTTACTTCATCTTATTTACATTATACAATATTCCGGGAAGGTTGTCAAGAGTAAAACGGAAGAGGAATTCCGTCAAAAGGTCAGGCGCTGCAAGGGGAGAAAGGAAGGGATGAGAGTGGAGCCGTCTTTTGTCCTTTTGATAGTTGGAAGATGCTTGTATGCGAAAGGCAAACATGAATTTTATGCTTTTGAATTTCGTTTTTTTTGAAAAAGAATTTTCATTTTTTTTGAAAAATGTATTGACTTTTTTGAAAAAAAGTGTATAATACTATCTGTTGCTTGTTTCACAAGCGCGGGAGTGGCGGAACTGGCAGACGCGCACGTTTGAGGGGCGTGTGGTTTACACCGTACGGGTTCAAGTCCCGTTTCCCGCACCAGCACGGCAGTACAGAGAGCCATAGGTTGTCTGTACTGCCGTACTTTTTTATTATGGTCTTTTGATGGCAGATGCTATCTGTCAGCTCCTTTGATGCGGGGGATTTCTTCAAGCGGTGCTTTTTTCAGGCTGCACGATTTTATCGAAATAGAAGGTCAAAAAACACAGGTTTCTTTTTTTGGAAGAAGCAGACATTGCGGAATGTCTGAATATCTATAATTCTTATATTGAGGACAAAATATCCTTTTCTGATGGTCGAAATAAGGAAGGAAAAGTACTTGGATATGCTTATCTGAGCACGTTCAATCCGAGAAGTGCCTATCGGCAAACTGAAGATTTGTTCATCTATGCAGGTACATAGAAATTGCGATGTACCTGCCTTTTTGATATGGAATCATGAAAAGGAAACGCAGAATTTATCCGAGTGCTACATCCAACACCATCATGAGGCAAAAGCCGACGGCAAAAAAGACGGTGCCGAGGTTGGAGTGCTTTCCCTGCGACATTTCGGGGATCAGTTCTTCCACGACCACATAGAGCATGGCTCCTGCCGCAAAGCTCAGAAGATAGGGAAGTGCGGGAATGATAAAATGCGTTGCGAGGAGCGTCAGTGTTGCGCCAATCGGCTCCACGATTCCGGAAAGAACGCCTCCTGCAAAGGCTCGTCTTTTTTTCATGCCTTCCGCGCGGAGCGGCATGGAGATGATCGCGCCTTCCGGAAAGTTCTGAATGGCGATGCCGAGTGACAGTGCGAGTGCCCCTGCCGCTGTAATCTGCGCTTGCCCGGAAAGGTAGCCCGCATAGACGACACCGACCGCCATTCCTTCCGGAATGTTATGTAACGTGACCGCCAGAACCATCATGGTGGTGCGTTGCAGCCGGCTTTTCGGACCTTCTGCCTGTTCACTGTTCCGGTGCAGATGGGGAATGATATGGTCAAGAGAGAGCAGAAACAGAATTCCGACCCAGAATCCGACGGCAGCGGGAAGGAATGACAGGCTGCCCATGCGCTCCGACTGCTCCATGGCGGGAATCAGAAGGCTCCAGACCGATGCCGCGACCATCACACCTGCCGCAAATCCGGTCAGAGCGCGCTGAACGGTATCACTCAGAGATTTTTTCATGAAGAACACACATCCGGCTCCCAGGGCTGTGCCGAAAAAAGGGATTAGGATCCCGTAAAATGCTTCCATATGTTCTACCTCGCAGGATTGTTTTCTGCTCCGGATTTTTGCGCAATGTCTTTTAAAAAATACCTCCGGATGCGTATGTTAGCAATTGCTAACTAACGCAATTATAACACGAACGGAACAAAAAAGCAAGTATTTTTGAAAATATTTGCGAAAACTGTGTATTGATTGAAGTATTTAAGGGGTGCCGGCTCCGGCGGGGCAGAGAAAATGATAACCCGTTCCTGCGGGAATTTTTCCCGCAGGAACGGGTTGATTTCATCAATCCTGCTGCTCGTTCAGCAGATAGCAGAGCATCTTATAGGTGCATTCTTTTTTTGCATCCTGTTTTGTGGAGGCGGTATGAAGGAAGGTTTCGGAAGTGTCAGGCAGGGACATTTCGCATGTCCAGCCGATGGTTCCGGTTGCGTTTTCCGCCGGATAAAAGAATTCCTTTGGGGTGGGGATCAGATTGATCTGCTTCAGTTCGTTCAGGCGGGACAGTGCATTTTCACGATCCAGCGCCTTGAGGGCTTTTCGCAGAGGAGATTCGGGCAGAAATTCGTTTTGCAGATGCAGGTACATTTCTTTTGCCGCCGCCGTTTCGGCTTTGACTTTGCTGCTGCCCTCTCCCCGGAAGGAACCGGGGACATGGGGAACCGAGACCTCGCTGACAAAGCGGGCACCGTATTGCTCGGTCTGATAGTCGGGGAGTCCATAGCCGTTTCCCTGAGACCACTCCTGCAGGCACCCCTTGTAGTTGGTTGTCTCATCCCGCTCCTGCTTGATGAGCGCGTCACGGTCGGACGGAGTTTTGGCGGCGGGCACCGCCGGCATGCCATTCAAATCGCCGAGCATTCTGGTTACAACGCTCAGAACCGTATCCGAATTCCAGCCGCAATCCAATGTTACGGCACCGATGATGGCTTCAAAGAGGTCTTCCTTTACGGAGGGTTGCTCCTGAATGTTTTGTTGCATGTCTCCGGCTCCCATGATCAGAAAACGATGAAATCCGAGTCGATCCATGGCTTTGGAGAGTGCTTTTTTCTGTACCAGCCGGCTTTTGGTTTCTGTCAGAAATCCTTCCCTGGATTTTGTCTGAAGGGAACCGGTATGCTTGGAGAAGCGTTTTTCTTCTCCGATTCCGAAGTTTGCGACCATCATCCGGATAACAGCGAGGTCCAGCGCCTTGTCTCCGATGAATTCCAATACCTCATTGTCCTCCCCGCCGTTTTCGGCGGTATAGCTCTTGCGGGTCAACGCCTGCGTAAGCAGCTTCGGATTCCGGAAGGTGTAGCCGATGCTTTCCTGGATGATATCAGATGATGTTTTCATACGTCCTCCAAATACGTTTCTGATAAAATTTTTGATTTTTCCTGCAGAGGGGTTTGTGTTGTTCATGGTTGAATCTCCTGTTCACTAAAAAAATATTTGCGAAAGGAAAAAACAAAAGACCTTGCAATCCGGCGCATAAAGAGCACTGCAACCGTCAGGCAAGGTCTTTGAACAAACAAGTCTGCAAATACACCCTTCTCCTTCTCAGGTGGCGGGGCATCGGCAAACTTATGAAAACATACTCTTTAAGTTGATTTGATTTCGCTTCTGCAATCTTGGTGCCTTCGAATGCAAAAACAAAATAAAAGCATCTTAAAAAATAGACTTTCGTTTGATCTGCTTGGTTGCTTTTTCCTTTGTGCTGGTATTATAATAGCACCATTTTTCGGGTTTGTCAATGGTTTTTTTGAAAAAATTTCATTTTTTTGGAAATACAGGAGGAGACATGGGAAACGGCACCGGGAATTCTTATACGGATATTATATTTAGGAAGCAATGTAACCGGAATTCGGTCGGCACCGCTTTCGGATTTTCAGCAGGGGTTCTGTGTACGGAATCATAAAAGCCGGGGGAGATTCATAAAATGAACCAGACTGAAAGCAGAAAGGCGGTTTGATTATGAAACATTACGATGCCCGGCGGGGGTTGGTTGCATTGCTCTTCGGATTTGCGGTTGTACTTTCTCTTCTCTGTATTCCTGCTGCTGCGGACGGAGAGCTGCCGGCGGTATCCTACGGCGTACAGGTCATGGCGGCACAGACGGATGTTGCCGTAGCGGCACGGGTCGGCAACGATGTTGCTTTCTCCGGGGATCTGTTTGCAAGAGGAATGAATCTTTCCGCAGTTCATTATCTGACTGTGCGGTCACTTCCGGCGAATACAGAGGGGGAACTGTTGCTCGGCTCCAGTCGGGTGGCGGTCGGGCAGACCGTCTCCGGAGCCAATCTTTCCCACCTTTGCTTTTCTCCTGCAGAGGAAAGCGTGCGGAAGGCATCCTTTTTCTTTTCTTTAAACGGAAGCCCTGTGACGATGCGGTGCAGTCTGTATTTTCTGGAAAACGAAAATGTCGTTCCTACGGTCAGTATGGCACCGGAACTTTCTCTGAATCTCTCTACCCACAAGAATCTGCGCGCCTACGGAATGCTGTCTGCAACGGATCCGGACGGAGACGAACTCTGCTTTGAGATTGTTTCCTTTCCGAAAAACGGAGCGGTGCGGCTGGAGGACAGAGCCGTTGGCACTTATGTCTATACGCCCGGAAAGGACTTTATCGGAACCGACAGCTTTTCCTATGTTGCGCGTGACCGTTACGGCAACTACAGTGCCAAGGCTACGGTGAATGTCCGGGTCAGCACCTCCGGCACCTCGGTTACCTATGCGGATATGCAGCAGTCCAAATCCTACAATGCGGCACTGACACTGACGGAAGCGGGCATCATGAGCGGAAAGCAGGTGGGGAACCGGTATTATTTCTCACCGGAGGAAACCGTCAACCGTGCGGATTTTCTGGTAATGGCAATGCAGGCGGCGGGGATCACCAAGGTGCCGGACTGCACGGAGACGGATTTTGATGACGACGAGACGATCCCGGAGAGCATGAAGGGCTATGTGTCTGCCGCATACACGCTGGGATATATCAGCGGAACCAATGTAAAAGGGAAGCTCTGCTTCCTTCCGCAGGAACCGATCACACGCGCGGAGGCGGCGGTACTGCTGGGCAAAATTCTGAAGCTGGAGAGTACGGAGACAACACCGGTATTTGCGGATGAAGCCTCTGTGCCAGCATGGGCAAGCGATGCCGTTCATGCGTTGGGAAAGGTGGGAATCCTGTTGCCGACAGGAGGAAAAATCTTTCCGGCCGAGAAGCTGAACCGTGCGCAGGCGGCGGAAATTCTTGCCGCAGTTATGGCATATCGATAAATTCCGGCGTGGTCTGCGGCGGATTCAGAGGAGAAAAAACAACCGGGCAGGCGGATTTTCCGCGCTGTCCGGTCTCCTCTTTTTGCAGGAAGTCGAAAAAATCAGGCGAAATGCCGGAAATCTCCTGTTTCCCTATTGACAATATCTTTTCCGATGTGCTATAATAGACACGGATTGTAATCCCACCGGCAAACGTTTCTGCTGATATTTTGGCAGATCTTTTGCACAGACGGCGAGCCAGGGAGACGGCGGCGAACATTTTGCTGCCGGTTTGCAGGTACAGCCGCGGCGGATGACAGAAGAAAATGGAGGAGCCCGAATCTATGGAGATTGCAATTATCGCGCATGACCTGAAAAAGGAACTGATGACGCAGTTCTGCATTGCTTACTGCGGTATCCTCAGCAAACACAATCTTTGTGCCACAGGTATCACCGCAAAATATATTTCGGAGGCGACCGGGCTGGAAATTGAGCGGCTTTTGTCCGGTGTGCAGGGAGGAAAGCAACAGATTGCTTCCCGCATTGCCTGCAATGAGATCGATATTCTTTTGTATTTCAAGGATACGCGGCAGGATGCCAAGACGGACAACGTGGAAAACGAGCTGCTTCGTTTGTGCGATCTTTACAATATTCCCGTTGCCACCAATATTGCAACGGCAGAGGTGATTATCACGGCGCTGGATCGGGGAGATCTGGATTGGCGTGAACTGGTCAATCCGCGTTCCGCTTACAATATGAAGCTGAAAGCCAAAAGCAGCGCAAAGCGGGTCTGAATCCGCTTTTCTACGGGGAGACAAGTTTCCCGGCGCAACGTATCTTCAGAGAACGAACCGCTTTTCCTGTTCGGAAATCCGCTGTGAGGTTCGGGTACGGAGCCGGAGAGATACCGCTTTCCGCAATTGAATGAGTCGAAACAGAGTGAAACGTCCGGGTGGAACCGTGCGGAGCTATCCACACCCCGAACAGGCAGTTTTCTGCCTGCGGGGTGTTTTTTGTTTCGCGGCGGAAACGCCGGAGCAAGAAAGAAATTGATTTATCCTGATATAGAGAAAGGAAGTACGGAAAAATGAAAATTACGATGCAGGGAAAAACACAGGAGTTTGCGTCTCCCGTAACGGTGTATGACGCCGCAAAAGAGATGGGGCTGATCGACCGCGCAGTGATCGGCGCGGAAACGGAAGGAAAAACCGTTGCGCTGACGCAGGAGCTGAAAAGCGACGCCGATGTGCACCTTCTGACCTTCGCGGATGAGGCGGGCAAGCATCTGTTCCGCCACACGGCGGCACACATTCTGGCACAGGCGGTCAAGCGCCTGTATCCGGCGGCAAAGCTTGCCATCGGTCCGGCGATTGAAAACGGATTCTATTATGATATTGATTCCGAGACCGCTTTTACGCCGGAGGTTCTCCGGGCTCTGGAAGCGGAGATGAAAAAGATCGTCAAGGAAAACCTGAAGATCGAGCGCTTTGAACTTCCGAAAGAGGAAGCAATCGCACTGATGACCGAGCGCGAAGAGCCGTATAAGCTTCAGCTGATTGAGGAGCTTCCGGAAGGAGAGGTCATCAGCTTCTACCGGCAGGGCGAGTTTGTGGATCTCTGCGCGGGACCGCACCTGTTCAGCACCGGAGCCGTCAAGGCATTCCGGCTGACGCAGTGCACGGGCGCTTACTGGAAGGGCGATCAGAAAAACAAAGTTCTGCAACGGATTTACGGCGTTGCGTTCCCGTCCAAGGAGGAACTGAACGAGTATCTGACGATGCAGGAGGAGGCGCTCAAGCGCGATCATAACAAGCTTGGGCGGGATCTCGGCTTCTTTACCACGGTGGACGTGGTCGGACAGGGATTGCCGATTCTCCTCCCGAAAGGAGCACGGGTCATCCAGCTGCTCCAGAGATGGGTAGAGGATGTGGAGCAGAAAAAGGGCTGCCTTCTGACCAAAACACCGCTGATGGCAAAGAGAGAGTTCTATAAGATTTCCGGTCACTGGGATCATTATCTTGACGGAATGTTCATTCTGGGTGATCCTTATGATGAAACCAAGGAATGCTTTGCTCTGCGCCCGATGACCTGTCCGTTCCAGTATCAGGTCTATCTGAACAAGCCTCGCTCCTACCGGGAGCTGCCGATGCGCCTGACCGAGACCTCCACGCTGTTCCGCAACGAGGACTCCGGCGAGATGCACGGATTGATCCGGGTGCGGCAGTTCACCATTTCCGAAGGGCATTATATTCTCCGTCCCGATCAGCTGGAAGAGGAGTTCAAGGGATGTCTGGATCTGGCGAAATATTTTCTCGGAACAGTGGGTCTGCTTGACAAGTGCACCTTCCGGTTCTCTCAGTGGGATCCCGCAAACCCCAACAATAAATATGAAGGAACCCGTGAGCAGTGGGAGGTTGCACAGGCGACGATGGGCAAGATTCTTGACGATCTCGGCGTGACCTACACCATCGGAATCGACGAAGCGGCTTTCTACGGACCGAAGCTGGATATTCAGTACCGCAATGTGTACGGCAAAGAGGATACGCTGGTTACCATCCAGATTGATATGCTTCTGGCACAGCGGTTCGGCATGTACTATACCGACAGCGACGGCGAAAAGAAGCTGCCGTATATCATTCACCGGACGTCGCTCGGTTGCTATGAGCGGACGCTCGCATATCTGATTGAAACCTATGCCGGTGCGTTCCCCATGTGGCTGGCACCGGAGCAGGTGCGCGTGCTTCCCATCGGAGACGAGCATGTGGAATATGCAAAGAAGGTCCAGGAGAAGCTTTCCGATGCCGGACTGCGCGTGGAGTTGGATGACAGCTCGAATACCATCGGCTACAAGATCCGTGCAACACAGCTCCAGAAGGTGCCGTATATGCTGGTTATCGGTGCCAAGGAGGTAGAGGATGGAACCGTATCTGTCCGGAACCGTGCGGGTGAGAGCTACTCCAAAACGGTGGATGCCTTTCTTGCAGACGCACTGGTCGAAGTCGCGGAAAAGAGAAGATAACCGGAATTCCGGCTTTGCGGAAAAGAGATTTCATTCTTTTCCCCCGGAGCGGGGAAGAACGAAGGAGCGGGAAAACATCCTTGCGGGTGTTTTTCCGCTCCTTTCCGATTGTGAAACGGGTACTTCGAAAACGAAGAAATATTTTGAAAAATCTTCTGCATTTGCGATTGACAGCGGATGCCGAAAAAGGTATAATAAGAATATCAGCCGATGCGGTACGGAATACCTTTGGCACATCGGTGTTTTTCTCAGATCAAACAGAACGGAGCGCGAAAAAATGGAACAATTGTTGGAAATTCTGGATCGTCTGCACCCCGGTACCGATTATGCCGGCGCGGAGGATCTGTATGGCGAGGGACTGCTGGATTCTTTGGATATGGTTCGTCTTGTGACCGAGATCAACCAGACCTTCGATGTCAGCATTCCGGCAGAGGAGCTGATTCCGGAAAATTTCCGGAATGTAAAAACCATTTATGCGCTCATTCAGCGGTTGGACGAAGAATAACCGATGCTGTTTACCTCGTTTTCCTTCCTGATCTTCGCGGCGTTGACCCTGCTTTTCTATTTTCTTCTGCCGCGGCGGGTGCAGTGGGTGATTCTGCTGGTTTCCAGCCTGATTTTTTATCTGCTTTCCGGTTGGCAGTATTTCGGCTTTTTGCTCTATACCGCCGCTGTGACCTACGTGACCGCAGTGCTTTTGCAGAAGCGTTCCGACGCAGAGGATGCGTTTGTGGAGCTTCACCGGGCGACCATGGAAAAGGCGGAGCGCAAGGCGTTCCGCGCCGCAGAGAAGAAAAAGCGCTTCCGCATCCTTCTTGCAGGGCTTTTTCTCGGATTCGGAATGCTGGCGGTGCTCAAGTATACGGCGTTTGTTCTCTCCGGGGTCAAATCCTTCCTCGGACTGTTTGGCGCGGGGCGCTTTTCGGTTCCGTCGCTCCTTCTGCCGCTCGGTATTTCCTTTTATACCTTTCAGTCGATGGGGTATCTGATCGACGTTTACCGGAAAAAGGCGCGGGCGGAAAAAAATCCGGCAAAGCTGCTGCTGTTTGTTTCCTATTTTCCGCAGCTGCTGCAGGGACCCATCAGCCGTTTCGGAGATCTGGAAGAACAGCTGACCGCGCCGCACGCATTTGACGGTATTGCGTTCCGGTCGGGACTGCTGCGTGTGATGTGGGGGTACTTCAAAAAGCTGGTGATGGCAGACACGGCGATGATTGCCATCCGCACGCTGATCGTTGGGGCGGAGCAGTACCGCGGGACGTATGTGGTGCTGTTAATCCTTCTGTATTCGGTTCAGATTTACGGAGATTTTACGGGAGGGATTGATATCACCATCGGACTGTCCGAGATGATGGGCATCCGTCTGCGGGAAAACTTTGACCGTCCGTTTTCCTCCCGCTCCGTCAAGGAATACTGGAACCGTTGGCACATTACCATGGGAACGTGGTTTACCGATTATGTGTTCTATCCGCTCTCGGTCTCCGGTCCGATGCAGAAGCTTTCGCAATCCGGCTGCCGCCGGCTCGGTCGTGCGGTCGGAATGCGCCTGCCGGTCTATATTTCCACGATCGTTACGTGGTTTCTCACGGGGTTGTGGCACGGAGCCGGCTGGAATTTTATTGTCTGGGGACTGCTCAACTGCGCACTGATCCTCCTGTCACGGGAGCTGGAGCCGCTCTGGAACCGTTTCCACCATGCCGCACCGCGCCTTTGCGCTTCCCGCGGATGGGGCGTCTTTCAGGCAACCCGGACCTTTCTTCTGATGGGCTGGATCCGGAGTCTGGATTGCTACCGTGATGTTCCGCTGACCTTCTCTTTGTGGGGGAGCATTTTCACAACGCCGAACATCGGCGAGGTGCTTGGCGGCGGATTTTTACGGCTCGGTCTTGACCTTACGGACTACGGGGTTCTTTTCGGTGCGATCCTGACGGTGTTCCTTGTGACCCGGCTCGGAAAGGAACGCTCTCTTCGTTCCCGCATCGCTCCGCGTCCGGTGGCGGCATGTCTCTGCGTGTGCCTTTTGGCAGTAACGGTTCTGCTATTCGGCTCTTACGGCATCGGCTATGATGCATCGCAGTTCATTTATACGCAATTCTGATTCTTCTGAAGGATGGATATGAAAAAGAAAAAAATCATTTCCTGCATTGCCGTTCTGCTCGGCACCGTTCTGCTTCTTGCATTTCTGCAGGCGCTCCTGATGCCGAAGTATATGTCTTCCTCAAGGGAGGGTGCACTGACGGGGGAATACTACGAAAACGCCGGGGACAACGATGTACTTCTGATCGGGGACTGTGAGGTTTACGAATGCTTTACGCCGCCGACGCTCTGGCAGGAGTACGGAATTTCCTCCTGCATCCGCGGCAGTGCACAGCAGCTCATCTGGCAGTCCTACTATCTTCTGGAGGATGCGCTTCGTTATGAAACGCCGAAGGTGGTGGTGTTCAATGTGCTCTCTATGAAATACGGGGAGCCACAGAACGAAGCCTACAACCGCATGACGCTGGACGGCATGAAGTGGTCCTCTGTAAAAGCGGATGCCGTCCGCGCTTCCATGACGGAGGAGGAAAGCTTTCTGTCCTACGTGTTCCCGCTTCTGCGCTTCCACAGCCGCTGGAAGGAAATCGGCGGGGAGGACTTCCGGTATCTTTTCTCCCGCGACCGGGTATCGCACAACGGATACCTGATGCAGACCGGGGTGGTTCCGAAGACCTCCGACCGCGTGGGAACCGAACTGACCGATTATACGCTTCCGCAGGTCTCGTTTGACTATCTGGAGCGGATGCGTCTGCTTTGCGAGGAGAACGGAATCCGTCTGGTGCTGATCAAGGCACCGACAAACAACTGGAAGTATTACTGGTACGACCAATGGGACGCACAGATCGCGGCATACGCGGCGAAAAACGGCGTGGATTACTACAATCTGATCCCGAAGGATGAAGAGATCGGGATTGACTGGCAGACCGATACCTACGACGGCGGCATTCATCTGAATGTTTACGGTGCCGAGAAGCTGACCTCCTATTTCGGAAAAATTCTGGCGGAGCAGTACGGCGTTCCCGACCGGCGGCAGGAGGCGGCGCTGTCGGAGCGGTGGGAAGAGAAAGCAGACGCTTACGAAAAAGAAAGGAACGGATCATGAAAAACAGAATTTATTCCCGGATGCTCCGGGGATTTGCAGTGCTTCTGGCGTTTTGTGCTTTGTGTGCGCTTGCTTCATGCGTCAGAGGAGCGGAAACTCCGCCGGAAGGAAAGAAAAATTATGTGCTGACGGTTGGCACAACGGAGATCGCTGTGGATGCCGATGCCGCGCCGATTCTGGAGGCGCTCGGAGAGTGGAGGGATTACAGTGAGTCCAACTCCTGCGCTTTCGTCGGTCTTGACAAGGTCTATACCTATGGCGGGTTTGAGCTTCAGACCTATCCGAAGGACGGGCGGGATTATGTTTATATGGTCGAGCTATACGACGATTCCGTCGCGACCCGGGAGGGAATTGCAATCGGTGCTTCGCGGGATGCTGTGACGAAGGCATACGGAGACGCGGATCAGCAGACGGACACATCGCTGACCTATACCGGGAAAAGCATGCACCTGACCTTCCTCTTCCGTGAGGATGGGAGCGTCGGAAAAATTCAATACTGGAAGGACTGACCGGAGGAGACGGACAGTGGTTTTTCAAAAAAGAGGCTGTGAAGAGTTTTATACTTTTCACAGCCTCTTTTCCTGCCCGATACAGCCGGAGCAAAACATATTTTTCCTTGCAACAGAATAAAATGAAGAAAAAAGAATCGGGGGAAAATACAGAATGAATCCGGAACGGGTGGAAGCACATGCAACGGTCAGAGAAGGATATCAGGTCATTCTTTTTGCACAGAGCGAACTGATTCTGCCGCAGGAATGTCAAAAAATGAAGGAGTACTACCGGGGGCTTTCGGAAAAATGCATGCGATGGGCAACCGGAAAATACGGGGAAGAGGTGCGGCGCGCCTTTCTGACAATGGAAAGTGTGCGGGAAAAATCCGCATTCGGCGTCCGCAGGTTTCAGCTGCGTATCCGGCAGGTCTTCGAAAAGGAGGGGTATTGCGCGGTTCTTTGTGAAGCAAAACTGTACGGAAAACAGAACGCAAGGGATTGCTATCACAGGATTTCCCACGTATGGAATACCGAAGAAGAAACCATCCTTCCGTTTTCACAGATTCTGGAGCTGTTTCATGCGCGGAATCTTTACAAGGGGCTTCCGTTCCGCCCGGACGGAATCTATCCGGAAGGAGAAGCGCTTGTATTTTTCCGGAATGCAACGCCGGAGGCTTTGTTTTGCGAAAAACGGATTCCTTTGAAGCAATGAAAAATTGGGCAGTTCCGATGTTGTTGATAAAAAAGCAGACAATTTCGCCAAAATGTTAAAAAATCAGAAAATAGATATTGCTTTTGCCGTTCAAATGTGCTATACTAAACATAAATTGCGGAAAAACAGGAACGGGACGCAAATCCCGGAAAAGCAAGAGTGACGGGGAACCGTACGGAGGTTTTATGTCAAGAGAATCCATTCTGAAAATCAGGGAAGCCGAAACAGAGGCGGAGCGGATTGTTGCCGAGGCGCACCGGAAAGCGCAGGAGATGACTGCCGAGGCGGAGCGCCTCGGACGGGAGAGTTGTGCGCAGACCGAGGCGGAGACCAGACAGCAGGCGCAGGAAATGATGGCGCAGCTTCGGGAGAGAACCGTTGCGATGGATGAGAGAATTGCCGAGGGCGGAGCGGAAGAGGTGGAAGAGCTGAAGCGTGAAGCCGGATTGCGCAAAAAGAGTGCTGAAAAAATTGTTCTCAGGGGGCTGTCGTCCAAATGTCGGTAAGCAAAATGAAAAAGCTGACCGTCCTTGCCTACAGTACGGATGCGGACGCAATCATCCGGAAGCTGATGAAGCTGCGCTGCGTGGACATCCGGAGCGTTCCTGCCGGAGAAAACACGCTTGCACTGGAACGGTTTGAGACGGATCACAGCGATGCCGAGGCGCGGGAGCGCCTTTCGGCAATCCGGGCGGCGATGCCCCTGTTGTGTAAGTATTCCCAACGGAAATTCAGCTTTGCCCGGCGGGTACAGCACGTAGACCGTGCGAAGTTCATCGAGGACGGGCGGGACGCGCGTGCATGGGAAACGGTGGTGCGAACGGAAGAGACCCGCAAAGCAATGGACGACATTTCCAAGGAAAGCGCCCGGAATGAAGCGGAGATGACGGCATTGATGCCGTGGCTGGAATATGACGCGCCGCTCAGTGTGGCGGGAACCGAGCACACAGAACTGCTTCTCGGAAGCGTTCCGGGCAGAATGCCGGAGGAAGAGATCTGCCGGATTCTGGAGGATGCCGGTGCGTATGTCGAGCCGGTTCTGACCGAAAAGAATGCCTATTATCTGGCGGTTTCCTGTTACAATGGCGACAGCGAAGCGGTCGGACAGGCATTGGCATCCGTCGGTTTTGTCAAAGCGGGCTTTCCGCAGGTAGAGACCACCGCAGAGGTGGAATATCAGCGTTTGGAAGCACGTCAGGCGGAACTGGAAAACGAGAATGCGCATCTGATTGATACGCTGCAGGCGCTGGCGGACAACCTTGATGATGTGGAAGTCCTTTCGGATATCGAGGAGACAACGGTCAATGTCGGCAAACAGAAGCAGAAGCTTCTTCGCACCCGCAACTGCGCGGTGCTGGCAGGCTGGACACCGGAGACGATGCTGGATGCGGTTGCCGAAGCCCTTTCCGGCTTTGAGTGTGCCTGCGAGGTGACGGATCCGGAGGAAGGGGACGACGTTCCGGTTCTCCTGAAAAACAATAAGTTTTCCCAGACCTTTGAATGGGTCATCGGAATGTATTCCTACCCCAAGTACGGAACCTATGATCCGACGGTCATTATGAGTATCTTCTATTTTCTGATTTTCGGGCTGATGTTTGCGGATGTCGGCTACGGACTTCTGATGGTCATCGGATGCTTCGGAGGTGTCCGGTTGCTCAATCCGAAGCCGGGCATGCGCCGGATGCTTCTGATGTTCGGCTACTGCGGAATTTCCTGTATGCTGATGGGTGTATTGTTCGGAGGCTGGTTCGGAAACCTTCCCACCGCGATTATGAACAGCTTCATTTATCATCAGGATGGCTACGCGGAAACCACCGCGGTCGGAAGTTTCTTTGCCAACGGACTCCTGTTCAACCCGATCAACGCATCCACTGCGTTTTTGGTGGTGGCTCTTGCCGTCGGTCAGATTCATTTGATGGCTGGTATGGCGATCAATATGGTGGAAACATGGAAAAAGGGCAACCGGATGCAGGCGCTCTGCATCACTCTGCCGTACTGGGTTCTCTTTGCCGGCATTGACCTGATGGCGCCGAGCGCCGCCATTGACATGGTGGTCAGCAATCCTGCAAGCGTTACGGAGCAGACACGGCAGATGCTCTCAAGCCTTTCGGGCATCGGACTTTACCTGTTCTTTGCAGGACTTGTCCTGATTTTGCTTTTGAAGGGATGGGGCGAGAAAAGCTTTTTCGGCTGGCTTTCCAAGGGACTTGGCGGTTGGTACTCACTGATCAGCTTTGCGTCGGATCTGTTGTCCTACTCCCGGATTCTGGCGCTGGGTCTGGTTGCCGGCGTTATCGCGCAGGTGATCAACATGATGACGGGGCTTGGGACAAGCGGCCCCATCGGCTTCATTTTCATGCTGATTGTCATGATCCTCGGTCACGTTCTGAACATTGCCATCAACCTGCTCGGCACCTTTGTGCACGCGGCAAGACTTCAGTATATCGAATTTTTCGGGAAATTTTATGAGGACGGCGGCTCGCCGTTCGACCCCGCGCTTCCGGCGGAGAACTACTCGGAAGATCTTACGGACGTACCCAATGAACATTAACATATAAACAAAAGGAGAATGAAAAAATGCAAACACTGGGTGAACTTTTCAAAAGTCTTTTTACGGGAAACAACCTCGCCGTGATCGGTGCCGCTTTGGCGACGCTTCTTGCCGGAATCGGTTCCGCAAAGGGTGTCAACATGGTTGCGCGCGCAACTGCCGGACTGATCAGCGAAGAACCCGAGAAGTACGGTAAATCCATGCTTCTCCAGGCGCTTCCGATGACGCAGGGCATTTACGGTCTGGTTGCGGCATTCATGATTCTGGTCAACTCCGGAATTATGGGCGGAACGGCAGATCTGACGGTCGCAGAGGGCGCGTATTATCTGTTCGCCGCATGCCCGATCGCGTTTGGCGGTCTTTATTCCGCCATCAAGCAGGCTGAGGTCGCAACCGCCGGTATTTCCGTTCTGGCAAAGCGTCCCGATGCCGTCGGTAAGGCGGTCATTTCCGCGTCCTTCGTCGAACTGTACGCAATTCTTGCCCTGCTGATTTCTCTGCTTCTGATTCTGTAAGGATGGTAAAAGGGTATACCGCTACAGAAAGGAGCAGAATCCGGAATGTCAATCAACGGACTTGAAAAAATAACCGAGAAAATTCTGTCGGAAGCCAATGAAAAGGCAGAGCAGATTCTTGTCGCGGCGGAAGCGGAAAGCAAAAAGATTGCCGATTCCTATGCGGAACGCGCGGAGGAGATCCGGGAGCGGATCTCTTCCGCCGCAGAGCGGGACGGAAAAGACATGGTATCCCGTGCAAAATCCTCGGCGGCAACCGCAAAGCGGAACGCAATGCTGACCGCAAGAGCGGAGCTGATCGACGGAGTGTTTGACGGCGCGCTTGCGACCGCGCTGGCGCTTCCGCAGGCGGAGTATATCGATCTTCTGACCGGGCTTCTCTGTGCGGCGCTGACCGAGCAGTTGGAAGCAGAGTACAACAGCCGGACGCTGTACGGTGAGGAAGAAGCCATGGAGCCGGAGGTGTACGAGGTTCTGATGAATGCACGGGACCGGGAAAGATGCGGCGCGGCGGTGGTGGCAGGTGCCACCAAAAAGCTGTCCGGCAAGGTCGCTGCCGACCGGTTGCAGAAGCTGAAGCTTTCCGACAAAACGGTTTCCATCGACGGCGGACTGATTCTCCGGTATGGGGACATTGAATCAAACTGTTCCTTCTCTCTTTTGTTTGCCCAGCTTCGCGAGGAGCTGGAGACAGAGGTCAGCCATTGCCTTTTTGACGCCAGAACCAAGGCGTAAGAAAGGGTGTGACAAATGGCGGATTATATTTACGGCAGTGCCAATGTGCGGGCACTGGAAGCGGGAATCATCGGACGCGAACGGATTGCAAGGCTCCTGGAAGTCAAAAGCACCGAGGATGCGTACCGGATGCTCTCGGAATTCGGCATCCCGCTTGTGACCGACCCGGAGAGCGGAGCGGTTCTGCGTGAGGCGACCCTGCTCGGAATTCTGAAAAACACCTATGCACATATGGCAGAACTTGCACCGCAGAGCGATGCACTTTCGCTGTGGCTCTGCCCTTACGACTGTAACAATCTGAAAGCGGCGATCAAAGCGTCTGCCCGCGGGATTGATCCCTCTTCAATGCTCTTCGATTTCGGCAGCGTTCCGGCAGAGGAAATCGCGGAAATGGCGGCGCATGCCGATTTTTCAAAATTTCCGCCATCCCTTTGCCGGGCGGTGGAGAAAGCGGCGGCGGAGTTTTCCAAAACGAAAAATCCGCAGGTTGTGGATCTGATTCTGGATCGTGCCTGCTATGCGGAGATGTCCGCGGCGGCAATCCGGAGCGGAAATGAATACGTTCTTTCGCTTGTGAAAACCAAAGCGGATCTGACCAATCTGATGATTGTGGTGCGGATTTTGCGGATGAAGAGCGGAAGCGCCGGAGAAGCACTGCTGGAGGAAGCTTTGGTGGAGGGCGGAAGTCTTTCCCGCGAAGCACTTCTTGCTTTCTTCCGGGAGGGAGAGGAGAAGCTGTGGAAACAGCTGCGGCGCAATTCACGCTATGCTGCACTGGAGCAGGCGGTTGCCGCGACGGACGGAAGTCTTGCCGCGCTGGAGCGGGTCGCGGATGATTTCCTGATGGAAAAAATCAAGACGGCAAAATACTGTCTTGGCGGTGTGGAAATCATGGTGGCATTTCTTCTGGCACATGAATACGAGGTAAAGAATCTGCGGATTCTGCTTGCGGGCAAGGAAGCGGGGCTTCCTGCCGCTACCATTCGGGAAAGGATCCGGGAGAGCTATGTATAAGATCGGAATTATCGGAGACCGCGATACGGTGCAGGGCTTTATGGCACTCGGATTTTCGGTGGCAGATGTTTCGGACACGGCGGACGCGGTCAAAAAACTGCATACCATGGTCAAATCCGGGGCTTACGCGGTCATTTTTATCACGGAAAATTACGCGATGCAAATGGAAGAGGAAATGAGGCAGTATAAGGAGCTGCCCCTGCCGGCGGTGATCTCCATTCCCGGTCAGGGCGGTTCTACCGGATACGGAATGAACAATATCCGCAGTGCCGTGGAGCGCGCGGTCGGAGCGGACATCCTCTTCAAAGAGTGACGCTGACGGAAAACGAAGAAAGGTTCATAAAAAAATGGTTGAAGGAAAAGTTCTGAAGGTATCCGGACCTTTGGTGGTTGCCGAGGGAATGCGGGAAGCGAACATGTTCGACGTGGTGCGTGTCGGACCGAAGCAACTGATCGGTGAGATCATTGAAATGCACGGTGACCGCGCGTCGATTCAGGTCTATGAAGAGACCGCCGGAATCGGAAGAGGCGACCGCGTTGTTTCCACCGGAGCGCCGCTTTCCGTGGAGCTAGGTCCCGGACTTCTCACCAATATTTACGACGGAATTCAGCGTCCGCTGGAGACGATGCGGATCAAGGTCGGGTCCAACCTGACCCGCGGCATTGACGAACCGGCGCTGGATCGCAGTAAGACCTGGCATTTTGAGCCGGCACTGAAGTTCGGTGATCGGGTCAGTGCGGGAGATATTTACGGAACCGTACGGGAAAACGACGTGATTCTGCACAAGATCATGGTGCCGCCGAAGACGCAGGGAACCATTGTGGAACTGCGCGCGGGCGACTTCAAGGTGACGGATCGGATCGGAAAAATCAAATATGACGACGGAACCATTGCAGACATCACACTGATGCAGAAATGGCCTGTCCGTGTGGCGCGCCCGTACCGGGAAAAGCTGCCGCCGGTGGATCCGATGGTGACCGGTCAGCGTTCCATCGACGCACTGTTTCCGATCGCAAAGGGAGGAACTGCGTGTGTTCCGGGACCGTTCGGCTCCGGAAAAACGGTGGTTCAGCATCAGCTTGCCAAGTGGAGCGACGTGGATCTGGTGGTCTATATCGGTTGCGGTGAACGAGGTAACGAAATGACCGACGTTCTGCGGGAGTTTCCCGAACTGGTGGACCCCAAAACCGGCAAATCCCTGATGGAGCGTACGGTATTGATTGCAAACACCTCCGACATGCCGGTTGCGGCGCGGGAGGCTTCCATTTATACGGGAATCACCATTGCGGAATATTTCCGCGATATGGGATACTCGGTCGCAGTTATCGCGGACTCCACCTCCCGCTGGGCTGAGGCGTTGCGGGAAATGTCCGGACGTCTGGAGGAAATGCCGGGCGAGGAAGGGTATCCCGCTTATCTGACCTCCCGTCTGGCGCAGTTCTATGAACGCGCCGGCAAGGTGATTTGTCTTGGCTCCGACGGAAGAGAAGGCGCACTTTCCGCCATCGGTGCCGTTTCTCCGCAGGGCGGAGATATTTCCGAGCCGGTAACGCAGGCAACCCTCCGGATTGTCAAGGTGTTCTGGGGACTGGATGCTTCTTTGGCATATAAGCGCCATTTCCCGGCAATCAACTGGCTCAATTCTTATTCGCTGTATCGGGACAGACTTTCGTCCTGGTTCTCCGAGCATGTGGCGGCGGACTGGATGGACTACACCGGAAAATGCCTGAAAACCTTACAGGAAGAATCCGATCTGCAGGAGATTGTCAAGCTGGTCGGTATGGATGCCCTGTCCCCGGATGACCGGCTGAAGCTGGATGTGGCACAGTCCATCCGGGAGGACTTCCTCCAGCAGAACGCATTTGCGGATGTGGATTGTTATTCGCCTTTGAAGAAGCAGTACGGAATTCTCCGGCTGATCTTTACCTATGAGGAAAAAGCGAAGAAGGCGATTGCCGCAGGCGCTGACATCGAGGATATTTGTGAGCTTCCGGTGCATGAGCAGATCGGACGTGCAAAGGACATTGACAACAAAAACTATGAGTCCGAATTTGCAAAGATCGAAACCGAGATTTCCCGCGAGATTGATAAGCTGATTGCCGCCGCGGCGGCAGAGGACTGAGGAGGCGTGCAAATGATCAGAGAATACAGAACCATCGAAGAAGTTGCAGGACCTCTGATGCTGGTCAAGCAGGTGGAAGGCGTCAAATATGACGAGCTTGGTGAGATCGAGCTGCCGGACGGCGAAGTTCGCCGCTGCCGCGTTCTGGAGGTCAACGGGCGGAATGTGCTGGTGCAGTTGTTTGAATCCGCCGCCGGAATCAATATCGCCAACAGCAAGGTGCGCTTTACCGGACACGGCGTAGAACTGCCGGTGTCTCCCAATATGCTCGGACGGGTGTTCAACGGTATGGGAGAGCCGATTGACGGCGGTGCGCGGATCATTGCGGAGAAGAGCCTGGATATCAACGGTACGCCGATCAATCCTGCCGCCCGCTACTATCCTTCCGAGTTCATCCAGACAGGAATTTCCACCATTGACGGTCTGAACACCCTGGTGCGCGGACAGAAGCTGCCGATCTTTTCCGGCTCCGGTCTGCCGCACGCCAATCTTGCCGCACAGATTGCGAGACAGGCAAAGGTGCGCAACAAGGACGATAAATTTGCCGTCGTTTTTGCGGCGGTCGGTATCACCTTTGAGGAAGCGGATTTCTTTATTTCCGATTTCAAGAAAACCGGTGCGATCGACCGCACCGTGCTCTTTATCAATCTGGCGTCCGATGCCGCAATCGAACGTATTTCCACACCGCGTATGGCACTGACTGCCGCCGAATATCTGGCATTTGAGTGCGATATGCATGTGTTGGTCATCATCACCGATATTACCAACTACGCGGAGGCCCTCCGTGAGGTATCCGCCGCACGGAAGGAAGTTCCCGGTCGCCGTGGCTATCCCGGCTATCTTTATACCGACCTTGCCACCATGTATGAGCGTGCGGGCAGAAAAATGGGATCGGAAGGCTCCATTACCATGATCCCGATTCTGACCATGCCGGAGGACGACAAAACCCACCCGATTCCGGACCTTACCGGTTATATTACCGAGGGACAGATCATTCTGTCGCGTGAAATGTACCGGAAAGGGTACCTGCCGCCGGTAGACGTGCTTCCGTCGCTGTCCCGCCTGAAGGACAAAGGAATCGGTGCCGGAAAGACAAGAGAGGATCACGCCAGCACCATGAACCAGCTTTTCTCCGCATATGCGCGCGGAAAGGAAGCAAAGGAGTTGATGGTGGTTCTCGGTGAGGCGGCATTGTCGCCCATCGACCGGCTGTATGCAAAATTTTCGGATGCGTTTGAGGCGGAATATATCAATCAGGGCTTTTATGAGAACCGATCCATCGAAGAAACGCTGGATCTCGGCTGGAAGCTATTGACGATTCTGCCCAAGAGCGAACTGAAGCGGATCAAGCCGGAAATGATTGAGAAATACTGGCCGAAGGAACCGCACGCCTGATGAAAAAGCGGATTTTGAACAATCCCCGGAAAGAGAGGTAAAAGCCGGAAAATGGCAGAACTCAGAGTCAATCCTACCCGGATGGAAATGAAGCGGATTCAGACCCGCTACCAGACTGCCCGGAAGGGACATAAGCTGCTCAAGGACAAGCGGGACGAGCTGATGAAGCAGTTTCTGGATGTAGTCCGGGAAGATAAAAATCTGCGGGAAAGGGTCGAGAAAGCGCTGACAGAGGTTTACCGCGGCTTTGCTATTGCAGGTGCCGTCAGCAGCCCGAAAATGCTGGAGGAAGCGCTGATCTGTCCCAAAAAAGAGGGACAGCTGGCAGTTGATTATAAGAATGTCATGAGCGTGACCGTTCCGGTGTTTCAGCTTCGCGTGCTTGCCGAAGGGAACAGCGACAGCTATAACTACGGAATGGCGTTCACCTCCGGAGAACTGGATTCCTCCCTGCGGGAGCTGAACGGGATTCTGGAGGATCTGATGCGGATGGCGGAGCTGGAAAAAACGGCGCAGCTGTTGGCAGAAGAGATTGAACGCACCCGCCGCCGTGTCAACGCGCTGGAATATATCCTGATGCCGCAGTATCTGGAGACCATCAAAAGCATCAAAATGAAGCTGGATGAAAACGAGCGCGGAAATACCACCCGATTGATGAAGGTCAAGGATATGATGGTGAAGGCGCAGATTCAGCAAAAAAAAGACGAAGACGAAGAAGCAGAAGAAGCCGGCGCTTAAGGCAATACCTGCTTCCCAAAAAGGAAGTCCTCTCCCAAACCTTTGGGAGAGGACTTCCTTTTGCAATTGTTCGGGTGAACCGAAGAAAAATTCGGATTTTGCGCAAGCTTGCGCTCGGACGGTGTTAAACGGTGCGTTTAAGTGGCTTTCAAGCGGGGCTCAAGCCTGTGAGCTTTCTTCGTTGGTTTCCGACGTGTTTTCTTCGGGATCGTTGTTCTTTTGATACGGTTCAATCATATAGCGCTCAATTACCGGGTAAGCGGCATAGGCGCAGGTGAACGCAGTAACGGAGAAATAATAAATCAGGGGCAGGATTAACGGAATCGCAATGCCGAGCGGCGTCATTGAGAAGAGAAAGAACAGACATACATGGATGGCGGTGATGCAGACGATTCCGAGGAGCGCCATCAGATTCCGCTTGATTCCGAGCACGGCAAAAATCAGTGCGTTTTTCAGAAGCTTCCGGATGGAGATGTCGAACGTGACCAGCATCAGATACAGATAGAAGCGCATGAAGAAGTACAGAATGATGAGCGCGATGATTCCGAAAAAGCCGACATCCAGCCAGAAGGAGCCGGTGCGCGACCAGAAATAGGTAATGTCGAAGGCAAGCAGGGCGATGGCGACAAAATCCAAAAGCCCCAGGAAAAAGCCTTCCTTCAGATTTCGCTTGACCGCATAAAAGTAATCGGAAAAGAGAAATACCGGTTCTCCCCGCACCATGCTTCGAAGAACATAGGTAACGCCGACATTCTGCCAGCCAAAGGTAAGCGCAAGAAACAGGGCGCAGATGCCCATTCCGATATAGGTTCCCACCCCGTAAACCGGAACACCCAGCTGAAGCCCATACAGGTCAAGAAGGAGTGTGGACTGGGGAGTGGGCGCAATCAGATTTGCTCCGTAGAGGGTAGAGAAAAGGGGGTTGTTTGCGGTAGGTGTTTGGTCGATGCCAAGATACAGCCATATGGCGATCATAACCGGAGCAATCATGGGAAGCATCATCAGATTCAGAGAAATCAGTTTCCAGAACCGTCTGCCAAGCAATTTGAAATAGCGCTTGACGGTAGGTCTGGTGTCCTCCTCCGGCGCATCCGGACGCAGGTCCCGGTTGTAATCAAAAAAGCGGAACCAAGACTTTTTTTCTTTTTTTGCCAAAGCAATTCATCCTTTGTTTTTATTCCGACATCTCGGTGAAGCGAAAAATACAAATCTATTGTAGCATAAGACGCGGATTTTGTCAATCCGTGCGCAGACTTTTTCCGGCGCAGGCGCGAAGTTACGGCTCGGTTTTCTCCAGAAAATCCTTCAGGAGAACGTCCTGGAGGCGGCGCACCGTGTCAGGTGCTTTTCCGCCGACGGAAACTCCGTCCACCTCGATGATGCGCATGCAAAGCGCGGAAGCGGAAGTCAGCAATACCTCATCTGCACGCATCAGCTCCGCAAGGGTGTAGGTGCGCTCCTCGACCGGGATTTCAAGCTCCCGGCAGAAATGCAACAGATGCGCTCTTCCGGTTCCGGCAAGAATATGGCAGTCTGCGGGGTGAGTGACCAGAGTTCCGTTTTGCAGGATGGAAACGTTGGAATGCGCACACTCTGTGACGATTTCACCCCGGTGGAAAATACACTCATCCACTCCGTGTTTCATGGCTTCCTCAGTTGCAAGGACGCTCGGCAAAAGGTTCAGAGATTTGATGTTGCAAAGCTCTGAGCGGATGTCCTCCATGGTGATGCAGCGCAGGGGCTGGTAGGTATCCTTGATTTTGACGGGACGCAACATAATCCAAAGATTCGGGTGAATCTGCGGTGCGGGAAACGCATGATTGCGGTAGCCGGTGCCGCGGGAGAACTGCATATACACCCATTGTTCGCCGTCGTCTACCCGGCACACCAGCGTGCGGAGAAGCGCCTCCAGCTCTTCCCGCCGGATCTGCGGGTGAATGTGAATCTGTTCCGCACTGCGGAACAGACGATCCACGTGTTCCTCCAGCGCATAAATGACATGGTTTCTGGTATAGGTCACATCATAAACGCCGTCGCCGAAGTATCCGGCGCGATCCAGCATCGGCACGGACATGCGATCCAACTCGTCAACGGTTCCGTTGTAATAGCCAAGCGTTTTCATAAAAAGTCCTTTCAGTGTAAGGGAGAAGTTTGCAGAAGCGCCCGGAGGTAGGCTTGCTCCGACGCGGAGAACCTGGCGGTCTCATCTGCCAATGCAAGTGCGGCAACCTCTGCCGCGGAACGGCTTCCGGAGGATTCCGGTGAAAGAATTACGGCGGTAGTGTCGTCGGAATACCGGATCCGGATGCCGAAGCGGAACTCATAGACCGTTTCGGAATTTGCGACGGGAATGTCCGCGGTGAGCAGAGGACGATCTCCGCCGGTGAGACGTGCGGGAAGTTCGTTTTCACCGGAGCGTGCAAAGAACGAGAGCAATGTGGGAAATTTTCGCACCAGTTCCAAAGTACTTTGATCCGGTACGGCGTAAAATCGAAGCTGCGGTGTTTCCCCGCGCAGGGAAACGGAGGCGCCCGGAAGCGTTTGCAGCTGACAGAACCGAGCCGTATAGACCGTATCCTTTTCCAGAGTGTCGGAGCCGCCGGAGGGAAGCAGGGTACGGTCGGAAGAAAGCCAACCCGCAAAGCCGTTTTCCCGGCAGAGGGGGAGGGAAAAGGGCGTTCCGGCAAGGAGCGTCATTTCCTGTCTGGCGTCTCCGGAGGCAATGGTCAGAGTTGCCGTTTTCGGTGCGGTGACGCGGACATACACGACCGCGCAGAGAAAATGCCGGTTGCTTTTCTGTCCGCTTCCGTACACGGCACTTCCGCGTACTACCAATATATGCGAGCTTCCCTCGGAAAAGTCGATCGGAAGGGAAAGTTTCAGACTGCCGTTTTCGGAAAGAGAAATCCATTCCCGGTCATCCCATCGGTATTCCAGCCGCTGTACGCCGTAATCGTGGGAGACCGTTCCGCTGAAGGACAGCCGGTTTCCCGGATGCAGCTCCTGTTCCAGATACAAAGGCGCAGAGGAGGATGCGACGTGGAACGGAGCACTGACCGAGACCGTATAGGAAAAGCGGGTCGGTGCTGCGGCAAGATAACTGCATTGACCGTCTGCCGGATCCGCGCAGGGAGAAGCGGGCATTCCGGAATAAACGGGAATCAGAAAGGTATAAGCGCGGTCCAGAACATCCGCGTCCGCAAAGGCAGTGTAGAAATTTCTGCCCTCTGTCAGGGCGCCGGAGACATTCTGCATATACTGTCCCCAGAAATTCCGGTTGCCGGCACGGCTGTCCACGTTGAATTTCTGTAAGTAGACCGTCGGCTGATAGCGGTCGATGTAACGGGTTTTGAGAAGATATGCACCGCCGTAGAGCGATTTCCAGACGGTGTTCCAGGACGGAGAGCCGCCCCACTCCTCGGCAAATGCCGGAGTTCCTTCCCGTGCCTTTTTCATGGCGTTATAATAAATGCGGAACAAACCGTTTCCGGAGGCGGAGACATTGTAGAGGTTGTAGTATCCGTCCAGAGCCAGCAGTTCCTCTTTGGTAAAACCTTCGGAGGGGGCCAGAACGGAATTGCCGGAGGAGGAAATCTGTGTTCCGTTCCGGTAATAATCCCAAAGGAGCGTTCCTGCTTTCCCGGTCAGCACCTGTGAAGTTCCCTTGGATCCCTGCTCCTGCCGCGCTTTAACTGCAAGGAAAACGGGATTGATTCCGAGTCTGGCTCCGCATTCCGCAAAGGTCTCGGCATAGGTTTTTCCGTTTTCCAGCAGGCGGTCTGCCATAAACGTACCGGAGAGTACGGTTTCCACCAAAGCGCCGGTCATTTCATCGGAAACGGAAAGATCCAGAAACTGAAAAATATCCGCTTCGTTCAGAAAGTTGCGGGGATCCATGAAGTAAGCGACCGCGTCGCGGGATGCCTGATACTTGTCCGAGTCGTATTTCTGCGAATTGTTCGGGTTCCGGTAAGCGGCATAGGCGTCGGAAGCGGAAATCAGATTTCGCGGCTCCGTTCCTTTATTGTCGCTTTTACATTCTTCTTTGATGACATAATCCCAGGTGTAAGCGCTTTTTTGTCCGGTAATCAAAAGCGGCGTAAAGTTCCATTCCGGATGGAGCAGATGCAACTCGGTCAGGGATGCCGCATAGCTTTCGGGAAAGCCTTTTTTCATCAGTTCCTGAAAGTACACTTCCGCATCTCCGGAAAAATAGCGGTCGGAAGCGGTTGTCCGAAAGGTCATTCCGGCGGCAACAGAGCATACGGTCACGAAAACAAGCAGGAGGGAAAGTACGATCAGCTTGGTTTTTTTGATTTTTTTTTGCTCCATGTTGCACCTCCGGAAGAAGGAAGGGAAGACCGGAAAAGCCGGGAACTCCCATCCTGTTCTGATAATTCCATTATAGCATATTTTTGCTGTTTTTGGGATGCCTTCCGTAAAAAAATATGTAAACAAAATCTTTCCGAAAAAAGAAGCGGCGCTTGCCGGAAAGCCGCACCGGAAGAAAGGAGTGCTTTTTGCTTTGTCCGTGTATAGACTTGTCACAGCATGGAAAAAATCAGCTTGGAACGCCCGAAGCTGCCATGAGTGCGCCCGCTTGCAGAGATTTTTTTGTTTGATTCGAATTTGCCACATTATGTCACAAATGCATTTTATTGTCAGCCCATATGGAAAACATTTTTTGCGGAAAGATATGATACAATAATTAGAAGAATCCGTTCCCGATGAAGTTTCGTGCAATGCCTGTGAGGCGGTTGCGCGATTCGGAAAAAGGCAGCGCGAAGATGCTTACGGAAGAAATTTCCCGTCCGGGGTTCACAAAAAGCCGGATGGCGCGGGGAGCGGTTTATCAAAGAGGTTCGGCAGAGGAAGGGACGAGGTATGAACGTACTGAAAAGAATCAATACCCTGCGGTTGGAGCGGGGGTGGTCAATCTATCGGCTTTCGATAGAAGCGAATCTGCCGCAGTCTACTATGATCAATATGTTCAACCGGGAAACCCTGCCGTCGCTTTCGACGCTGGAAAGTCTGTGCGGTGCGTTCGAAATCAGCCTTTCGGAATTTTTCAGAGAGGAACCCATAGAAAAGATTCCCGAAGTGGAACAGATCACAGAGCTGTACCGCTCTCTGGACGAAAAGCAGGCAAAGCTTGTTTTGGAGCTGATGCGGGCGCTGCACACCGGAAATCTCCACAGGAAATAAAAAAGGGAAAGACGGTCGGCTTCCCCCAAAAAAAGAAGACGCCCGGCAATCGTGCATTGCACGATTGCCGGGCGTCAGTGATTTTTTACCGATTACCTGCTTCGACGGACTTTTCGCAGGCGGGATTATTTGCGGAAAACAACCTTTCCGTCTTCCGCGTCCACGGTGACGCTGTCCCCGGACTTGATTCTGCCTTCCAGCATTTCCACCGAGAAGGGATCCTCCACCATCCGAACCACGGCACGGCGCAACGGACGCGCACCGTAATTGGCATCAAAGCCCTCCTTTGCCAGCAGTTCCGTTACCGCGGGAGTGAAGCTGACCGTAATGCCAAGCTCCTCAATCCGCTTCTGAACATCCAGGAGCATCAGTTCCGCAATCCGTTCGATGTCCTTCTGCTCCAGGGAATTGAAGATGATAATATCATCAATCCGGTTCAGAAATTCGGGACGGAAGGTGCTTCTCAGGGAGTTCATCATCCGCTCCCTGAGTGCTTCGCGGTCTGCCTTTTCCTTCTGCTCGGAGGTGAATCCAAGTACGTTCCCTGCCTTCAGTTCGGATGCGCCGACATTGGAGGTCAGAATGATAATTGCATTCCGGAAATCCACGTGGCGTCCCTGAGAGTCGGTCAGAATACCGTCCTCCAGTACCTGAAGAAGAATGTTGAACACATCGGGGTGAGCCTTTTCGATCTCGTCAAAGAGCACCACGGAATAGGGCTTGCGGCGAATCTTTTCGGTCAGCTGACCGCCCTCCTCAAAGCCGACGTATCCGGGAGGGGAACCGATGAGCTTGGAAACGCTGTGCTTTTCCATGTACTCGGACATATCCAGCCGGATCATCGCGGAGGGATCCCCGAACATGACCTCCGCCAGAGCCTTTGCAAGCTCTGTTTTACCGATACCCGTCGGTCCCATGAAGATGAAAGAACCAACCGGGCGACGGGGATCCTTCAGACCCATTCTGCCGCGGCGGATGGCACGTGCTACCGCTTCCACGGCTTCGTCCTGACCGATGACCCGCGCCTTGAGCAGTTCGTCCAGATGAAGCAGACGTTCGCTTTCCTCCTCCATCAGACGGTTGACCGGAATACCGGTCCACTGCGTCACGACTTCGGCAATATCGGAAGCCTGCACCGTCAGGGCAGAAGTGTCCTGAGAGCGCTCCCATGCCGCCTTCTTTTCGTCGTATTCCTTCTTCAGAACCTGTTCACTGTCTCTGAGCTTTGCGGCGCGCTCAAAATCCTGTGCAGAAATGGCTTCTTCCTTCTCTTTGGAGATGGATTTCAGTTTTTCCTGTACCTCCTTGACATCCGGAGGAGAGGTGTGCGCGCTGATCCGCAACCGGGAGGCAGCTTCGTCGATCAGGTCAATGGCCTTGTCCGGCAGGAACCGGTCTGCAATGTAGCGCACGGAGAGCTGGACAGCTGCCTTGAGTGCCTCGTCCGAAATCTTGAGCTTATGATGCGCCTCGTATTTGTCACGCAGACCGTGCAGAATCTGCAACGTATCCTCGCGGCTCGGCTCCGCGACCATGACCGACTGGAACCGACGTTCCAGCGCCGCGTCCTTTTCGATGTGCTTCCGGTATTCGGAAATGGTGGTTGCACCGATCACCTGCATCTCACCGCGCGCCAGTGCCGGCTTGATGATGTTTGCGGCATCGACGGCGCCTTCTGCGGCGCCGGCACCGATGATGGTGTGAATCTCATCGATAAACAGAATGATGTCCGGGTTCTTACGAACCTCCTCCATCACGTTCTTGAACCGTTCCTCAAATTCGCCGCGGTATTTTGCACCGGCGATCATCGAGGCAAGATCCAGTGTGATAATGGTCTTTTTGAGCAGGTTTTCCGGTACGTTACCGGCAACAATGCGCTGCGCCAGACCCTCCACAACGGCGGTTTTGCCGACGCCTGGCTCACCGATCAGGCAGGGATTGTTCTTGGTACGGCGGGAAAGAATCTGAATGACCCGTTCGGTTTCACTCTCACGACCGATGATCGGATCCATCTTTCCGGCTTTTGCCATCGCATTGAGGTCTCTGCCGAAGTTTTTCAGATTCGGGGCACTGTCCAACACGGTGCTGGAAACGCCGTTTTCCGCATCTCTTCCGTTCCGTTCAAAGCCGCCGCTCCGCTCACCGCCGACTGAAGAGCCGAGAAATGCGGCAATATCGTTGCGCAGGTCATTGACCGAAACGCCGAGCCCTTCCAGAATCCGGACGGCAACGCAGTCACTTTCATTCAACAGTGCCAGAAGCAGATGCTCGGTACCGATATAGTCCTGTCCGTTTTTCTGGGCTTCCGCAAAGGAATTCTGAATGATATTTTTGGTTCGGGGCGTCATATCGGACGCGGAAACGGCAACGGGGGAGCCCATGCCTGCCATCCGGATGACGGCTTCGCGAACCTTTTCCGCATCGGCACCGCGCTCATTCAGATAATGCGCGGCGACACCGGACGACTCGGCGCAAAGTCCGAGCAGAAGGTGCTCCGATCCGATATAGGTGTGTCCCAACTCTTCCGCACTCTGCAGTGCAAAATTCAGGACGTTTTGAGCTTTCTGGGTAAAACGATTTTGCATAAACATCACGATCCTTTCGTAAAGGAATGGGGAAAATCTAAACTTTGGTTCAAAGCAGAGGGGAGCGTTCGTTTATTTGGTGTTCAGAAGGCTCTGAATCTTCTGCGCCCGCAGGCGATCCCGCGCCCCTTCGCTCTTGGGGGTGTTTTCGGAAGAAAGCGTCAGCGTTGCCGGCATGACTTCCACCAGAAGTGTGCCGAGCTGTTCATAGGTAATGTCCCGGACAAGCCCCAGCACAATACCGAATCGCACGTCCGCAAACAGACGGATGAATTCGGCAGAGGACATCATATGTGCATATTTCAGAATGCCTTCGCTCCGCAGAATCCGGTCGGTCAGGCGTTCCAGTTCCTCTCCCTGAATGGCTTTTCTTGCCCTCTGTTCACTGTCGGCAATCTGACGGATGGCTTCGTTCATTTTCTTCAGAATTTCTTCTTCGGTCAGACCGAGCGTTACCTGATTGGAAATCTGGTACATACATCCTGCCGCGCCGCTTCCTTCGCCGAAAAGCCCTCGGACGGTCAGTCCGATCTTGGAAAGCTGAGAAGCAAGGGAATCCATGTATCCGCCCCGCGTGAGCGCCGGGAGGAACATCATGACCGATGCCCGCATTCCGGTGCCGAGGTTGGTGGGGCACTGCGTCAGATAGCCGAGCTGTTCGGAATAGGCAAAATCAAAATCCTCGTCCAACCGTTTTTCGGTACGCGCCGCATTCCGGTAGGCTTCCTCCAGAGAAAATCCCGGAAGAATGCACTGAATCCGGAGGTGATCCTCCTCACATACCATCACGGCAATACCGGTCTGCTCCTGCAAAAGCAGGGCGTGCGGCGCTTCCTTGGTGGCAAACTCCGGGCTGACGTAGTGGCGCTCCACATAGGAGGTTGCCATGACCGGGGAAATGTCCGAAAAATTGATCTTCCGGAATCCCGATGCCTCCAAAGGAGCACTGACTTTTTCGATGATTTCATTTGCGGCATTCGCATCCAGACGGTCGGAGAACGGATAGCCGTTGATATTTCGTGCCAGACGTACACGGGAACTGATGACCGTGTCGGGCATATTTCCGGTTGTATTATACCATGCCATGATTATTCACCGTCCTTTTCATTCTGCGACTCCATCTTGCGGATTTCATCCCGCAGGGTTGCCGCGCGTTCAAAATCTTCCTTTTCAATGGCTTCCTGCAACGAGTTGCGCAGGTTTTTCAGCTGTTCGCGCCGTTCCTGCTTTGCGCGGTGCCGTGCGGGAATCGCTCCCGTGTGGGAGGTGGTTCCGTGCACCGAAGCAATGGTGCGGGACAGCTCGTCCGCAAAGGTGTTGTAGCAGTCGGAACAGCCGACCTTTCCGCTTTTTGCAATGTCCGCGTAGGTGGAGCCGCAGGTCGGACACTTCTTTTCGGTCGGTACCGACAACAGCGTCGGCATTCCGAAGAATCCGCCGAAGAGGTTGTCATGAAGCTCCGAGAACGGATCTGCAAAACTTCCGATCATGGAAGTAATGTCCTGAATGTCCCCCTTTTCCCGCAGCTTTGCGGCGCATTCTCCGCAAAGGGAATAGGATTTTGTCTTTCCGTTGATATTTTCGTTATAAAAAACCGTTGCGGTTCTCTTTTTGCATTTTTCGCAAAGCATACAAATCAATCCTTTCTTTTTCCGGTCTGCGGCACTGCCGCAACCTTTCTTTTTTTATTATAGCGCATCCGCCTCGCAGATTTTGTCAGAATCTGTGCGGCAAAGCAGAAATACTATCTGTGAGACATCATGGAAAGCAACATTTGTTTGAAAATGTCGGCGCGGACGATATTGCGTCGATCCGGCGGAACGGATGCCAGCGCCGCGCCGTCCATCGCAGCATACGCGATACCGAATTCCCGTTCCGAAAGAATTCCGTTTCCGGCAAGGTTCTTCAGATATGCCGCCGCCTCGCCCTCTTCGATACTCTGACCGATGGCGCAGAAGAAATGCATCAGGTATTCATCGCGTCCCATCTGCTTCCGCACGATGCGGATGCAACCGCCGCCGCCACGGCGCGATTCGATGACATAGCCGCGCTCCGGTGTGAAGCGGGAAGCAATGACATAACTGATCTGACTGGGAACACAGCCGATCCGGGTTGCCATTTCATTCCGCTGGAGTTCCAGTGTTCCTCCGCCCTCGTTGAGCATTTCCTCAATCATCTTTGCAATGGAATCTGTCAGCATCGGTCGTTCATCCTTTCGTTTCTTCATTTCTCTGACCTTCTTTGACCTTACGCCACATATTATACACAGAAAGTCAAAGAAAGTCAAAGTCAAAGAAAGTCAGACAAAAACAGAAAAGAAAAATGAGAGGCAGTTATGAGAAAAAAATAATGCTTTTTCTCATTTTTTTGAGTTTTTTCATTGTTTTTTGAAAGCGCAATGAAATGTCGGAATTTGCGAAAAACCGAGGTTGACAAGAGAGCGAAAAGCGTGTATAATAAAGGATGGAAACTTTCACGGTTCCCTTTTCGGAAGGTTTCCGAAAAACAAAATGGGGGTGCAATGGTTTCGACGGGGATTCTGAGATATGATAAGCGTGGCGAGCCGGGTAATCTCGTAAACTGCCCAAACCTTAAAAAATAAACGACAACAATACTGTTGCTATGGCTGCCTGAGTTTACGCCTTTGGCGTAAATTCGGCAGTGCTGTGACCTGCGGGTCACCCGTTCCTCCGGAGAGTATCGCGGCTTCGGACTGAGCGTCATCTGAGCGGTGAACGTGCACCGGCGGTTCGCTCTTGAACCGGTCATGAACAAAAGGGCTACCGCGCGGAACAGCGTGTCTGTTCGCGGTTCCAAGCGGGAATTTTAAACAACAGACTGTCCACGAAGAAAGTGATATCAAGGGATTTTCGGACAGGAGTTCGATTCTCCTCATCTCCACCAAAACAATAAATCCGAATCTTTTACCGATTGGTCATGGGTTCGGATTTATTGTTTCTGTTAAAGAAATTGAACGCCGGTAATGAAAAAGCCGGGAGGACTGCCGATCATGGTAATCCTCCCGGTTTCCTTATTTAGACGCGGAATCCGAAATCTCCTTCTTTGCTTTCCGTGCGGCAAATGCCTTTTGCCGTCTTCGTTAATTATTCTTGAAGTATAATAATTCTAAATTTTAAAGATATCAATGATCTGCATCTCCGATGCGGGTTGCATTTGAATCTGCTTCCGGAGCGAAGACTCCTATTTGGGTTTGCGCTTTTTGCTGAACCGCGGAGAGAAGTTTTTCTGCGGGTATATTTCGTCAGCCCGTTTGTTTTCTTCAATGTTCCATCGAAATCCGCAGGTCAGGCACAGCCCGTCCTTTCCGTCGACAGGTTCTGCTGTGCGTTGGATCAGAGTGTTTACACAATTCGGACATTGCAATGTGATGATGCTTGCCTTTGGGTAGGAATACCGCCGGAGATTTTCCGGATACCAGCGCAGTGCGCACTCCGGACATACCACTTCCAGCTCTGTCCGCACACCGTCCGTATACATTTTATATTCCTGACTGATTGCATTGCATCGTGGACATTTCCATTGCAACTCCATGTAGGGGTCCTCCTGTTGCCTCGTTATAAATGGTATATTTTGATAGAAAGCGTTGGTTGCGGTCGTTTTTTTGATTCTTCTGTTTACACAGCAACAAAAATATTATAACATAATTGAGCCGTTTCGTCAAGACAAAAATAGGAATTTTTTTACAATTATGCGAGAAAGCGGTTTTCGGAAGACGGAATCAGGCGAAAAACAAAATTGCAGGGTTTGGTAAACCGCCGGAAATCTGCGGCGGCTGTGGTACTTTGCGTGTAAAGCCGTGCATGGGGATGTGAAAAAAGGGAATACTGTTTTCGTTGCATATATGAGGAATTTGAAAGAATCGGAGGGCGGAGATGAATCTGAAGGAGAAACCGTTCTATCTGACGGATGCGGACATTGCCTGGGTGGAGAAAGCGAGAGACGGAATGAGCGAGGACGAGAAGCTGAGACAGCTTTTCTGTCTTGTGACCTATACGGATGACCCGGCGTTTTGTCGCTATATTGGGGAAACGGTTCGTCCCGGCGGCTTTATGAGTCGCCGGATGACCGCGAAGGAATGTTTTCGCGCGGTTGAAAATATGCAGAAGTATTCCAAAATTCCGATGCTGGTTGCCGCCAATTTGGAAGCCGGCGGGAACGGCATGATTACGGAAGGAACCATGTTTGCCAGTCCCATGGAGGTTGCGGCGACGAAAGATCCGGAACAGGCGCGGCGGCTGGGGGAAATCTGCGGTGCGGAGGGGAGCGCCGTCGGAGCCAATTGGGCATTTGCCCCGATTGTGGACATCGACTACAATTGGCGCAACCCGATTACCAATACCCGTACCTTCGGTTCGGATCCGGAGCTGGTCAGGCGGATGGGCGTTGCCTATCTGACCGAAGTGCAGAAGCACGGGCTTGCCGCCTGTGCCAAGCATTTTCCGGGCGACGGGCGGGATGAGCGGGATCAGCACGTTGCAATTTCCATCAACGACCTGTCCTGTGAGGAGTGGGACAGAACCTATGGCGCGGTCTACTCTGCCTGCATTGAGGCGGGAGTCAAGACCGTGATGGTCGGTCACATTCTGCAGCCTGCCTATTCCGAGCGGCTGCATCCGGGACTGCGGCGGGAAGCGCTTTTGCCTGCCAGCGTGAGCCGGGAGCTGGTGACCGGACTTTTGCGGGAAAAGCTCGGATTTCAGGGACTGATCGTAACGGATTCCACGACCATGGCGGGGGTCATGACCGTGCTTCCGCGGGAGACGTTGGTTCCTTTGACCATTGCGGCGGGATGCGATATGTTTCTGTTTACCAAATCCCTGGAAGAGGATCTGGAATATATGAAAAAGGGGTACGAGGCCGGCGTTTTCGGTGAGAAGCGCCTGAACGAAGCCGTCACCCGGATTCTTGCCCTGAAAGCCTCCCTGCATCTGCACGAGAAACAGAGAGACGGAACGCTGGTACCGCCCGAAACGGAAGCCGCTCATGTGGTGGGGCAGGAAAAGTTCCGCCGTTGGAGCCGGGAGTGTGCCGAGCAGGCGATCACGCTGGTCAAGGAAGAGGAGGGCGTTCTTCCTCTGACCCCGGAGCGTTATCCGCGGGTGCTGTTTTACGGGCTTGAGAACAGGACGGAGGGAAGCACGGTATTCAATGTGGACGCGGGCACAAATCAACGGTTCCTCGCGGCACTGCGGGAGGCTGGTTTTGCGGTGACGGAATTTACGCCGTCTCCCGGATTTGAGGGAATGATGCAGCCGGTGCGGGAGATTACCGACCGGTATGATCTGATCGTCTATTCCGCGGCGCTGCAGACCAAGTCCAATCAGACCGTGGTACGAATTGAGTGGGCAAACCCGATGGGCGCCAATGTCCCGGTCTATACGCACACGGTTCCCACTGTTTTTATTTCCTTTGAAAACCCGTATCATCTTGTGGACATTCCGCACATGCGGACAATGATCAACTGCTATGCCGGTTCGGATATCGTAATCCGGGCACTGATGGACAAGCTGACCGGAAAAAGCCGCTTTTCCGGAACTTCGCCGTCCGATCCGTTCTGCGGAAAATGGGAGACCGGAAGGTGAATTCCGATGTGCGTTCCGACGACGAAAACACCGGGAACATGACCGACCGGACTTTTTTTCGGCGGGAGGGAACCATCACCGCAGTTCTGATGAACGCCGTGAGGGCGGCGCTTTTTGGGGGCTTATATCGGTACGGTACCGATGCTTTTTCAGGTCGCCTTTGGCACGGCGGTTGCGGCGGAGCGTCCGGTGGCGTTTTTCGCAAGGACTCTGGCGGCTCCGGAAGGCGAATCCGGCTGAAGCTTTGCCGATCGGAAAAGCGAAACCGAAGCGATAAAAAACGCGGATGACGGGAAAGGATGTTGATATGAAAATACTGGTGATCGGCGCCAACGGAAAGCAGGGAAGACTCCTGACGCAGAAAGCGGAGGAGCGTGGGCATGAGGTTGTCGCGCTCTCGCCGGACGGAATTGGGATTCCGCTCCGGGGAACACTTCTGAAAAAGAGTCTGTTTGCACTGACCGAAGCGGATCTTGCGGATGTTGACGCGGTGCTCAGCGCATTCGGAAGCGGGTTCGACACGGATCCCGAAGTCAATCGCCAAGCGGTGGATTATCTGATTGATCTGATCGGGCAAAAGCGGATTTCTCTTTTGATCCTCGGCGGTGCCGGAACTCTTTGGAGCGACGAAACACATCGCACGCGGGTCTTTCAGACCCCGGAGCATCCCGCTTTCCTGCGTGGAATTTCCGAAAATCTTGCCCTTGCGGCGGAGGATCTCAAAAACTCCGCTCTTTTGGACTGGAGCTTTGTCTGTCCGTCGCTGCACTTTGATTGGGAAGGGGCGGAGACGGGAGCGTGGCAGGTGGGAACCGAAGAGGTTCCGCTTTACAACCGGAACGGGGAAAGCCGGATTTCCTACCGGGATTTTGCTTCCGCTATGATCCGCGAAGCGGAAACGCGGGAGCACCGGAACCGCTGTATTACGGTATGCGAGAGGTAGAATCATGGAAAGAAAAATCAAGGGGCTGATTTTCGATCTGGACGGTGTGCTGGTCTTTACCGACCGGTTTCATGCCCTTGCCTGGGAAGCGGTTGCAAAGGAAATCGGGTGCAGCGTGGGGAATGAACTCAGGGATCGACTGCGCGGCATCAGCCGGATGGAAAGTCTGGAGCTGATTTTGCGGGAAAACGGGCGCACGGAGCTTTCCAAAGAGGAAAAAGAGAAGCTCGCGGAGCGTAAAAACCTGCTTTACCGGGAATATCTCGATGCAATGACTCCGGCAGATGTATCGGCAGAGGTGCGGGAAACGCTGGATGCCCTGCGGCGGCGCGGCTATCTTCTGGCGGTCGGCTCTTCCAGCCGGAACGCGGAGTATATTCTTTGCCGCGTGGGGCTTTCGGAGTTTTTTGATGCCCTTTCCGACGGAAACGCGATTACAAGATCCAAGCCGGATCCGGAGGTTTTTCTGAAAGCGGCGGGAAGAATGAAGCTTTCTCCCGCACTCTGCGCTGTGGTGGAGGATGCCCCGGCAGGAATTCAGGCGGCACATGCGTGCGGCATGCTGGCACTTTCCGTCGGGGATGCCGTGCCGGCGGGAGACGCCGATATTCACCTTTCCCGGTTTTCGGAGCTTCTGCGCTGGTTTGACTGATGCTGCTTTTTGCTTCGTTCGGAATGCTTTTGGCGGAGCGGCAACTGCCGCTCCCGGATAGGAGGACGCATGAAAATTCAAAGCCTGAAAATCAACCGCCGTACAAGTCCCCTGGGAATTTCCGCAGAGCAGCTCCGCTTTTCTTTTCTTGCAGATGCGGATACAGAATTTTTCTGCGAAATTCTTGCGCCGGACGGAACCGTCGCAGCCGCCCGGAGGGTGACGCTGCGCGAAGCGCATGCTTTTTCATTTCCGGAGCTGATGCCGGAACCGGCTACCCGTTACCGGTTCCGCGTTTCGGCGGAGGATGCCTGTGCCGAGACGTTTTTTGAAACCGCAATTGACTTTTCCGCTCCGCTCATTACCCCGGTACAACCGATGGAATCCCCAGTGCTCAGACGGTGCTTTACCGTTCCGGAAGATGCCGGAGAATTGCGTCTTGCCATCACGGGACTGGGGCTTTATCGCGCGGAGATCAACGGAATCCGAGTGGGGGATCGCTACCTGACGCCGGGATACAACGACTACGATGCCTACCTGCGCTTCGATACTTACGATGTCACAGAACTGATCCGGCGGGGAGAGGAAAATACGCTGACGGTACACCTCGGAAACGGGTGGTACCGCGGAAGGTTCGGAATCGACAAGCCGACCGACGCAGGGGATTGTGTTTACGGCTCCGCATATCTCTGTGCGCTGGAGCTGTATTCTCTGAAAGACCGACGGATCTTCCTGCAAAGCGATGAGGATTTTACGGCAACCGCGTCCCCCTGTACGGGAAATTCAATCTACGACGGAGAAATCCGGGATTTTTGCAGAGATGCCGGAACGTCGGCTCCGTGCCGGGTAGCAACGCCCCGTTACCGGATCATTCCTTTTTTCGGAGCACCGATTCGGGAAAAAAACGTTCTCCGACCGGCGTTGCTTTGTTCTCCCAGAGGGGAGCAGATTCTGGATTTCGGACAGAACATGGTGGGATTTGTCCGCTTTTCCGCTTTACTGCCCGCGGGGACGCGTGTCCGGATTCTGCATGGAGAGCTGTTGCAGGACGGTTGTTTTTATCGGGACAATCTCCGGACGGCACGAGCCGAAGCCGTTTACGTTTCCGACGGAACCCGGCGGACGTATGAACCGTATTTTACCTTTTTCGGGTTCCGGTATGCACTGGTGGAGGGAATGGAAACGGTGCATCCGGAGGACTTCTCCGGCGTGGTGATTTCCTCCGAGCTTCAGGAAAGCGTCTTCTGCCGCACCCCGGATGCACGGATCAACCGGCTGATGGAGAACACCCGCTGGGGACAGTGCGGCAATTTTCTGGACGTTCCGACAGACTGTCCGCAAAGAGACGAACGGCTGGGCTGGACGGCGGATGCGCAGGTGTTTGCTCCCACTGCCTGCTATCTTTCGGACTGCTTTCCGTTTTACAGGAAGTATCTGACGGATCTGCGGTATGAGCAAAAGACCTATTACCACGGTGATTTTCCGATGTACTGCCCGTCGCTCCGCGGGGAAGCGGGAAGCGGCGGTGCGGTCTGGGCGGATTGCGGAACCATTCTGCCGCATCTTCTCTATACCTTCTACGGGGATACGGAACAGCTGCGCGACAATTATCCGATGATGCGGGAGTATTCCGAGGTACTGCTGGCACGGGATTCTGAGGAAGGGAACCGCGGTCTGATTACCCGTCACTTTACCTTCGGGGACTGGCTGGCACGGGACGGCATCTGCGAACAGTCCTTAGAGGGCGGAACCGACCCCGGTTTTATCAGCAGTATGTACTATTTTCATTCCCTGCGTCTGACTGCGGAAAGCGCCGGAACGCTCGGACGCTTGGGAGATGTCGGAAAATATACCACGGCGGCAGAGCGGGTGCGCAAAGCGATTCTCGGCGCGTTTTTCACCGGAACCGGACGGCTTGCCGTCGATACCCAGACCGCATATGCGCTGGCGCTTCGCTACGGTGTTTACCGGAGCCGGGATGCCGTGATTGCCGGACTGCGGGAAAGGCTCAGAAAGGATTTTTACCGGATCAAAACAGGATTTACCGGAACCCCATTGCTTCTGCCGGCGCTGTTTTCCGCCGGTATGGACGGGGATGCCTACCGGATTTTGTTCTGCGAAGATTTTCCGGGATGGCTGTACGCGGTTCGCATGGGAGCCACAACCGTCTGGGAGCGCTGGAACTCCGTGCTTCCGGACGGGAAAATCAGCGGGACCAATATGAATTCGCTGAACCATTATGCGTACGGATCGGTTTGCGAAGCCATTTTTTCCTGCATTGCCGGGCTGCAGCCGACCGCCCCCGGCTGGAAGAGCGCAAGAATTGAGCCACATCTGGATTTCCGGCTCCGGGAAATTTTCCTTTGCTATGACTCTCCGAGCGGCACCTATACGGTGGCGTGGGAGGTTCGGAAGGACGGATTTTTCCGGCTGTATGCGACGGTTCCCGCCGGATGCCGGGCAAGGCTGTGTCTGCCGGACGGAACGGAGGAAGAGGTATGCGCAGGGAAATATGAGAGAACCGTCCGCGCGCCGGAACGGATTTTGCACCCGTTTTCGCTGGATACCCCCAACCTTGATATTCTCGGAAATCCTTCGGCAAGGGAGCGCTTCAGATGCATTCTCCCACAGGCATATGCTATGGTCACCGGCGAAAATCCGGAATTTTTGACTCGGAACGGAAGGTTCCTTCTTTCTCTTCCCATGTTCGGGGTGACTCCGGAAGCCGGAGAACGCTATGCGGCGGCTTTGCGGGAACTGTCCGGAACGGAGGATTCTCCCGCGGGATCCGAACTGCCCGGCGGAGCGTGACGGTCTGCCGGATTGCCTGAGGGCGTGATGTTTGCAAAAAATCAAAAGAACGTAAATGTACCGTGGAATTTCCCGGCGAGAACGGAAAAACCGAAGGATGTGAGCCTGTAAGCGATGAAGTATATGAAAAACGGAACAGAGCAAAGGAATCCGTAAAAGTATTGATGCAGAACCGATTTTCCGTCTTTTGTCATTTTTCCTTACGCTCGGTTATGAAAATCAACATGATTTTTACGGAAAATATCCTTTGATTTTTTCTTTTGAGACACGCTAAAATATAGCAGTTGCGTAGCAGAAATGCGTAAGTCCGAACATCCGGGCTTGCGCATTCTTTTTCGTTTTTTTGCGGCGGTTGGCGAGCATTGAATCAAACAGGAAAAGAAAAAACGGGCTTCGGAAGCCTTTCTTGGCGGCCGATCGGGGATTTCGCTTTTTGTAAATATAAAATTCCGATAAAAGCAAAAATCAGATGAAAAAGTCGACTTTTTAACAAAAGCCTACCGATATGTATTGACATTTTTCTACTTATGTGATATACTGACATTCAAACAAGTTATTTACAATTTGATATTTAGCAAAACTGTCGTGAGACGGCACCGCAAAGCCTTGAGACTCAGACCAGAGTCAGCCCGGTCGCAATTTACGCTATAGCCTTCCTGTGTCTATGGGTGTTTTATTGCAACCTTTTTATTTTTCATTTTTTGCGTAACAAATAAACGGGAATGCTATATGATCCGGACCGTCCGTTTCATGCAAAATGAACGCGCATATCACGAAGCCCATTATGATCGGTACCGTTGTGAAGGTCATTTCTGAAAATTTAAAATCAGCCAACCGACAGGACAAATAGGTGTAATCACCGGAAAATCGGCGCGCATAGAAAACGAGGAATACATTTATGATGTTTGAAGCCGGCTATCAGGAGCCGTTGTTTGTTCGGGAAGGCCATTCCATGACGAAAGAAATGCAGGAGAGCATCCCGGCTTTGCTACGGGCAAATCACGGTGTCGGCATCATCGGAGGCGGCTGTGAGCCAGGTTTGCCCATCTGCTTTATCAGTGAACTGGCAGTCAGGATGCTCAGGTACGATTCTTCGGCGGAATTTGAAGCGGCAACGGGAAATTCCTTGTCCGCATTGCTTTACCAGAATCAGTTTTCCGAGGAGCGGTTTTGCGCGCTTGCAAATGCGGAGGAAACGCATCTGCGTGCAAAAGACGGCGCGCTTTGGGTGCGATATTATGATGCCGGTGATGGATGGCTATGCCGCTACCGGAGCCATCCGGACGATGGATCGCCCGGATGCAAAAGAAGTGCAGATCGTAGCAATGACCGCAAATGCATTTGCAGAGGATATGAAGAAATGCCGCGATGCGGGTATGAACGCTCATCTGGCAAAACCATTTAAGGTGGAACAGCTGATTTCGTCCATCGCCGACAGGGGCTGATGCCGGAAAACGATACATTCTAAGAAGGGAAGAAAATGGACGTGCAGAAATCAAATGCCCTGACACGGGCGCAGGTGGAAGAAAAGATGGCGTGCTATCGGGAAATCTTTGACGTTGTTCGCCTTCTGCATAAAAACCAGATTGCAGGCATTTGCACCAAGGAGGACATTGCCGCCATGGGGTGCCCCTGCTATTCCTTCTGGGGAAAAAACGAGCCGTGCGAAAACTGCGTATCTGCCAAAACGCTTTTGTCAAGGAAGGATGAGCGCAAGCTGGAGTTTGCCAGGGACGGAATCTATCAGGTCATTGCCAGATACCTTGAGGTTGATGGCGAGCCTTGCGTGATGGAGTTGCTGCAGGAATTTGACGCGGAAACGATGATCGATCTGTCCGGCGAAGAAAAGCTCCTGTCCCATATCAACGAGTATTATGAAAAAACCTATACCGATGTGATGACAGGAAGTCATAACCGCCGCTTCTACGAGGAAAAGCTGAAGAATTCCGTTCTCAATGCCGGCGTTGCTATGATTGATATTGACGATTTCAAGATCTACAACGATGTGTATGGTCACGTGGCGGGGGACATGGTTCTGACCGCCTTCGCGGCGGAAGTGAAGAAGGATATCCGTTCCTCGGATAAGATTATCCGCTACGGCGGCGACGAATTTTTACTGATTATGCCGGGTGTCCGGGATAGCGGATTTGAAACGACCCTGAAACGCATTCTGCAAAATATCAGCGGAATTGTTCTGCCGGGCTACGAGGGGATCCGGCTGACGACGAGCATCGGGGCAACGTTTTGTACGAACGAGCCGATTCATGTTGCCGTCAGTCGTGCAGACAGACTGCTTTATAAGGCAAAAGTCAACAAAAACGTTATCGTTACGGATAAGGACGGAGAGATTTCGGAATCGGGACGGGACGCCACCGTTCTTGTGGTCGACGATTCCGATATCAACAGAGATATGCTCTCCGCAATCCTGAGCAATGAGTTCAATATCATTGAGGCATCGGGAGGGAAAGAATGTATTGAGATCCTGAAGGAAAAGGGAACACAGATTTCCATTGTTCTTTTGGACATCATGATGCCCGAGGTGGATGGATTTGATGTGCTCCATTATATGTTAGAGCGCCATCTGATAGAAGACATTCCCGTAATTACCATCACGGGGGACGAATCCGGGGAGACCATCCGGAAAGCCTATGAAATGGGTGTTTCCGACTTTATTGCCCGTCCGTTTGATGCCAAGGTTGTATACCGCCGGGTGCTCAATACCATCAACCTGTACGAAAAGCAGCGTCACCTGATTGCAGTTGTCTCTGACGAAATTCTTGAAAAAGAAAAGAACAGTCGCATCCTTGTCGATATTTTAAGTCAGGTCGCTGAATTCCGTTCGGGAACGGGAAGCGAGCATGTCACCAACATCAACAAGATTACAGAGCTTCTTCTGATCCGTCTACGGGAAAAGACCGACAAATACGGCATCAGCGAGAAGGATGTCTATCTGATTACCACTGCTTCCTCCTTGCATGATATCGGCAAGGTCGGCATTGACAATGCCATTCTCAATAAACCGGGAAAACTGACACCGGAAGAATTTGAAGAGGTGAAAAAGCATACCCTGATCGGTGCGGAAATGGTCATGAATGTGAAGGAATACCGGAACGAACCGCTGGTTCGGTATGCGCCTGACATCTGCCTGTACCATCATGAAAAATATGACGGAACGGGCTATCCCACGGGGCTGAAGGGCGATGATATTCCGATTGCCGCACAGGTCGTGGCACTGGCGGATGTGTACGATGCACTGACCGCAGAACGGGTTTATAAGGAGGCATATACTTCTGATGCTGCAATTCAGATGATTCTGGACGGCAAGTGCGGTCAATTCAACCCGTTGCTGTTGGAGTGCCTGGTGGACATTCGGAGATTCCTTACAAAAGGCAGTAACGGAGAAATCAAATAAATAACAAGTGCCGGAATTTAACAAGGGGAGAAGATACAATCATGAATATAATTCAGTTTTACGAAGCAATCGGGAGCAACTACGAAGCGGTTCTGAATCGTCTCGGTTCGGGGACAATGATCAAACGATTTGTGCGGAAATTCAATGATGATCCCAGTTTTTCGGAGCTTACACAGGGATTTGAAGAAAAAGATGCGGAAAAAGCTTTCCGTGCAGCGCATACACTCAAAGGCGTTTGCATGAATCTTGGTTTTGAACGTCTGTATCTTCCTGCAACGGCGCTTACGGAGGAACTTCGCGGAAGAACTTTTTCCGCGCAATCAGAGGAGCTGTACCTTTCGGTGAAAAAAGAATATCAGGCATTGATTGATGCGCTTGCAGAATTGGACTGATTGGAGATGCAATGATGAAAAAGATTCCGGCGGGAGAAATCATGAGGAGAACGGATAAAACAAAATAGATCCTCGGCTTTTCAGCGTTGATCTTCTGCAACATTGCACTGGTCATTGCTGTTGTTTTCTATGCTGTGCGTTATTCCAAGACGATTCATGAACATCTGACCGTACAAAAAGGTGGGTTATGTATCCGCACCCACTCCAACGAATCGGGGATGTCAAACGGTACCTCATCCGCCAGCGACCGCACTTCATCGCCGATTTTCTCACAAGGAGTATGATCGGAATGTGGCTGTTTAACGATTACGGCAATATCGAAAACTGAAGTGACTGTAAAACGCACCATCTCTGCTGCGGAGTAATTCCGCGGTGGGCACTATATATCGAAATAGTCGAAAGTTCTTATTCTTGAGCATTTTGCGGCATAAAAAAGTCCACCGTAATCAATCACAGTGGACTTAGTGGCGGAGAGGAATGGATTCGCTCTCGCCTGCGGGCTCGGGCAGGGTCAGCTCTGACCTGCCACCGGCAGGTCATTTCACTACCGACCCGTTCGAATCCCGCCATAGGAAAAGCGGAACAGACGCCCTGTCGGCGTCTGTTTTGTTTGGCGGAGCGTTAGTACCTGCATATCTCCAAACGAAAATTCCTGTATATGCTGCAAAACGGCTATATCCGCTACGAGGATAACGGCAACAAAACGCATCGGTACTCCTTGCGGATGTGTGATGTGGAAGCCCTGCGGAAGGAGATGACCGATCATCCCGAACGCTTTGCCGACCTGAACGGGCGGCTTTCGGCGCAAAGAAACAAGCCGCCGACACCAACCGTCGTACTGTCGCAGGACGAAGCAAAGATACTGCGTGAATACATAGCAAAATGTTGGAGCAGATACCCCGATGCCTTGCCGAGCAAGCCGGCGGCGGAGCTGACCGGCTTGACGGTGGGAACGCTCAACCGCCATGTGGCAAGAGGCAAGATCTTCGGTGCGGTAGTCGGTG
>CAKSPO010000001.1 GCA_934481515.1 uncultured Eubacteriales bacterium | reverse complement strand
AGGCGGCGATAACCGCTCTGAAAAACAGCGGGAAATTTATCCCGTGGCAGATTGTCACAATTTCCACGGACGGAAAAGAGCTTTCATAATCGCAAGCTTCTTCGATTTTTGAACCGCCGCTCTCCGCCCCAAGATGAAACGACATTTATTATGTGATATCAAGCGATAATTACTGCTATTGTGAAGAAACAGCTGCGGTACGGGATGCAACATGGATCCTGCGGTATAGGAATTTTGCTCCCCTCCTCCCGAATCATCGACAGCAGTCAATAAAACCGAAAACAACCTTTCCCTTTCTCCGCACCCCGTTTTGAGGTGCGGAGTTTTTATTGCCTTTCAAAAAATAAAACCATAAGTTTCATTTTATGGCTTGACAAAGTTATTGTCACATGGTATAATGAAACCGTAAGTTTCATACCAACCAAAGGAGCCAAATTATGAGAACGATGAACCGGGAAAAAATAGAACGGCTTGCAGACTTTATCCATCAATACGCCCGCGAAAACAACGGCACTTCCCCAAGTCTCTCTGAAATCATGGACTACATGGAAATGTCAAAAGCTACCGCGTATCGGTATATTCTGGAACTGGAAAAGCGTGGTTTGGTTTCCTATTGCGGCAAAAACACACTGGAAACCGAGCTTCAGCGCAAAATGCGTTGCGGCTTCAAGAGAATTCCGATTATCGGTCAGATTGTCTGCGGTTCCCCCGACGAGCAGGAGGAGCATGTCAGCGGTTATCTCGCGGTTCCGAAGGAATGGGTTGACGGAGAATGCTTTTTGCTCCGCGCCTATGGAGATTCCATGGTGGATATCGGTATTGAAAAAGACGATCTTGTTCTGGTCAAAAAGGCAACCGTGGCGGAAAGCAATACGGTGGTGGTTGCTTTGACGGAGGAAGGAAACACCTTGAAACGGCTGTTTTGGGAAGAAGGTCGTCCCCGCCTTCATGCGGAAAACAAGAAGTACAAACCACAGCAACGGGATTTTTATCCGAAATTCTTAACGATTCAGGGAATTGCTCTAAAAGTAATCAAAGAAATTCATTAAAAACGGAGAAGGTGACGTATGACAAAATATCAATGTCCTATATGCAGCAAACGAGCCTGTGACTCGACCAAATCCCTTTCACTTGCAAAACTATCGCAGAGCAACGAAAGCCATGCGGATATTATCATCAAATGTCAGTGCTGTAAAAATACTTTGGCGGTCAATGTCGCCAAAGATACGGCAGGCACGGAGCATATGACATTGGAAACCCTGATCAAAAAATAATACCGACACTTTGTACATAGCACGATGTCAAACATACGGGCATGACAAGTAGCCATACGCTATTTGCCATGCTCTTTTTATTTTACGGAAAGGAGGAACGGATGGGAACCGCCGAAAGACGACTTGAAATATTAAAATATCTCTGCAAATTCCGGAAGGCAACGATGCCCCGGCTTGCAGAGATGTTCGGCGTTTCCGTCAGAACCATCCAACGGGATATATTTGAAATTGAGGCGACCTTTCACGTTCCGCTGGACGTTCGCTCCGGAAAATACAATGGCGGTGTATATGTGATCGGAAATTACAGCTTTGATCGTGCTTATATGCATGAAGAAGAGCTTGCATTACTCTCAAAAATACAGGAGCTGGTAAAAGACAAGCTTTCGGAGAAAGAAAGCGCTCTGCTCTCCGGGATCATCAAAACTTATACCAAAAGCGCATAAGCTTCCGACATTTGTTTCGACTCCTTCTGAAATATCCATCCAAAAAAACAAAACAGCACTTGTGAAAGTGCTCCGAAAATAAAAATCATCCGCATCAAAAGTCCGTACTTTTTTGATGCGGAGTTTTTATATACTTTTATATCTGTTATATTTTCTATATTATTTCTTCTATAATTATTTCCATTTTCCCATAGATTCGCGGCGTTCCTGTTCTTTTCTGTCCGTTTCCTCCCGGAAATGCTCTTGATTTCTCATTTTGATATTTTTTACAAAGGGAGGAACAAGACCCAACAGAATAATAGCAACCTCTCTGAGAATGCTCACTTCCAGCGGTCGCATAATACCTGCATAAAAATCCTTCACAAAAAGGGACCATGTAAGATAGGTGGGTATGAATGCACAATAAACAAAGGCAAACTTTTTAAAATAATCTCTGTATTCTTCGCTTTTATTATAAGACTTATTGAATATTTTTGCAATGACGTACAGATTAAGAAAGAAGAGATTGAAATGCTCCCGAAGGGAAATTGCAATGACAGCCCAGACAACAGAACAAAAAGCAAAGGCAATAGAAGGAATCGAATATTTTGTGATTGCTATATTATCCCGGAAAATGATAATCGGTAAAGCATGGAGAATCAATATCGCAACAGAGAAAACGATATACCATTTTTTTGTTTTCCCCGTGTTCTTCATATGGTACCTCCTCATTAATATGATTTTATTTTATTTTATGATAACATATTTCTTTCACGAAAGCAATTCCAAAATGGTATTTTTGTAAAAATTCGCCAAATCATTCGTTATCCGGGCTGAACCTTATCCTGATCGCTTCCTTCCCCGTTATTTGGGAATCCTTGAATACAGAAAAAAATCAAGCCGAAGCAATGGCGACCACGTAACGCCGCAGTATTTGGTTGAAAAATCGGATAAAACTTTTCAACCATGACAGTAGATGTCTGCTTTTTCCCTTATCATACAGGTGCCTGCAAAAGAAAAGGGAAGGAGGTTTCTCATGGAAAACGTACAAATTCTTTTGAAACGGCACGAGCAGCGGCTTCACGCACTGGAGCGGGATATTTCGGATCTGAAAGCGGTTCAGGCAGAGATCCGGACGATGAATGAAACGCTGGTCACCCTTGCCACCGAACTCAAGCACACAAACCGGCACCTGGCACGACACGAGCAAAAAATTGACGCCATGGAGGGTCAGCCGCGCATGCGAATACAGCAGATTATCACTGCTGTCATCGCGGCGCTTGCAGGCGGATTGATCTCCGCAGTGCTTGGCAGAATTTTTTGATAGGAGTGAAATGATGAATTTTAAAGAATGGATCAAACCGGAGCTGTTTGTTCTGGTTCCTGTACTGTATCTGATCGGAATGGGTCTGAAAAAAAGCAAATTGCCGGATGCATGCATTCCTCTTGTTCTGGGAGGAATATCAATTCTTTTGTCTGCGGCATGGGTTCTCTCAACATGCAATGTATCAACCCTGCAGGAGGGCGCCTATGCCCTTTTCGTTTCCGTAACGCAAGGAATTCTGTCCGCCGGAGCCAGTGTCTATTTCCATCAGATATATACGCAATCGAAAAAAAGAAAAGCAGAAAAAGAAAGGAATGTCCTATGATAACTGTAATTTCCATGATCGTCGGTCTTCTTCTGAATACCATTGGAATCTGGTCGATCCGGCTTCTGCGATCCGACAAAAACGTCCCCATCCGGCAAAGATATCCGAAATATCTCTACGGAATTCCCGCAGCACTCGCTCTGATCCCTCTGCTCTTCCCGGTCTCGCCATCCGACGTTGTACTTCTTGCCGCTTTGGGTGGCGCCTTGGGAGAAGCTTTTTTCATCTTCTTTCTGGCGGTAAAGCAAACCGCTCAGAAGGATGCCGTCGATTTCTGCTATGACGACGGTTCTCCGCCGAAGTTTTTCATCACTGGGGACAAGCACCGGCATTTTGACACGGTAAAAGTCTTCTGCCGCGTGATGGAAACCCGGCGGCAGGACGTACTGATTGTGCTTGGTGACGCAGGCTTCAATTACTATGGGGACAAGCGCGATGACGAACTGAAGGCGGAAATTTCCCGGCTGAACATTACGCTGTTCTGTCTGCATGGAAATAAGGAGAACCGACCTCAGAACATAAGTACTTACGGGATCCGGAGTTTTTGCGGCGGCAAGGTTTATTATGAACCGGCATACCCGAACCTTTATTTTGCCATCGACGGTGAAATCTACACCTTTGAAAGCAAGCGTTATCTGGTGGTGGGAGGTGCACACAGTGTGGATAAACTGCGTTGTCTTGAGGAAGGAACGCCTTATTGGTATGATGAAATGCCGGATGCAAAAATCCGGGAAAGAGTTGAACGCAATTTGCAGAAGGAAGGAAACCGGGTTTACGGTATGATGACACATACCTGCCCAATTGATTATCTGCCGACGGAAATGTTTCTCTCTACAAAGCAAAACGCCGATACAAAAAAGGCTCCGCGTAAAGCAAAGCCCAAAAAAACATTTCACCCGGATATTGACCGCTCCACAGAGCAGTGGCTTGGAAAACTGGAGAAAAAGCTCGACTATAAAGTGTGGTTCTGCGGTCACTACCACATTGACAAGCAAATTGATAAGATTCGGATGCTGTGGAAAGAGATCCGCCCTCTGCATCCGCACAAAACCCAAGGAGCGTGATCTCTCATATGGAGTTTTTCTTTTCCCCGTTTGTACTTTTGTTCCTGTCGATCGTCCTCGGTCTTGCCATCGGAAAAATCCGCTTTGGCGGTATTTCGCTCGGAATTTCCGGAATTCTGTTTGTCGCCATTCTGGCAGGATTTCTGACCGGTATATGGATGCCGCAGACGAACGCGGAGGAAATTTCGGCAATCCGGGATACAATGAAGGTGTTTTCGAAGCTTGGTACCTCTTTGTTCGTTTCCGTAATCGGATTGCAAACGGGCTTCTCTGTCAAAAAAGGCGCACGGAGAGCAATCCCGGCTTTTGGGATCGGCGCGTTCATGAGTCTGTCGGGGGTTACGGGAATGCTCCTGCTTTCGGCATTGGATCCCTCCGTCTCCCGATCCGCGTTTCTCGGAATCCTCTGCGGTGCCCTGACGAGCACCCCAGGGCTGTCCAGCACCTGTGAATTGCTGAAGGAAGGCACTGAGGAAGCGGTATTGGGCTACGGTAGCGCCTATCTGCCGGGGGTTTTATGTGTTGTGTTTTTTGCACAGCTGAACTCCCGCCATACGGTAAAAGACAACTCTGCCGAAGTTCTGCCGGACAAAGTCAAAAGCGATTTTTTCCTTGAAATGAGCATGATCGGTACGGTTGCTCTGCTGGGAACCCTTCTGGAAGGCCGGATGAAAGCTCTTTTCGGTATCTCCTTCGGAAGCACAGCAAGCATTCTGACGGTCGGATTGCTTTTCGGATGCTTTGGCAAAAATTCCGTCGGTGGGACTGCTTTCCCCGCTTTTTCTCCCCTCCGGAATCTGGGGCTGGCGCTGTTCTTCGTCGGAACGGGGGTTACTACCGGGACGCAAATGGGAGCCTTCCATCCGAAGGAGGTCTTTTACGGAACGCTGATCTCTTTGTCGGCAATTTTCTGCGGATGGTTGCTTTGCAAGCTCTCTCCGCACCGTGAAAACCTGCAAACCGGATTGATCCTTGCGGGAGGACTCACCAGCAGTCCGGCGTACAGCGCAGTTACCGCCGAAACCGGGGAGAACGGCAATGATTTTTTCTCTTTTTCCTATTTCGGGGCATTGATTGCGCTGATTGCCGCATTGCAGATCATCTGCAGATGACAAGAATATTGTTTCAAAATAACCGCTCCTGTCGGTATCAAAGTCGGCAGGAACGGTCTGTCCTCCATGCGGATTTGCCCGTTTTCCCGCTTTACTTTTCGGTTCCCTTCCAGCTGTTTTCTGCAAAGTAATGTATTTGCGCATAGTGGAAATGCGCGTCAAGGCGCTCCCCGGCAAGCTTGCTGACATGCCGCAGGGGCGTCAGCATGTCAAATGCGTGGTATAGTCCCGGATAAATATCCATATCTGCGGCAACACCTGCTTGTTTCAGGTTTTCCATATAGGTCACCGTTTCCGCGTAGAACGGCTCGGCGGTGGAAACGAAGGTATATGCTGGCGGAAGCCCTTCATAATTTTTCCGCCTTGCCGCCGCAGCGTAGCAAGGAACCTCCCCGCTCCAGCCTGCAAGATACTTTTTCCAGCCGTAGTGATTGCGCCTTGTGTTCCAGACCGGCGCATGATTGTCGCGGGAGGTCTCGGTATCCTCATTGTCAATCATCGGGTAAAGCGGCATCTGGAACGCAATGTTCACCCCTCCGATGTCCTTTTCATACATGCAGAGCGCTGCCGCAAGTCCTCCCCCGGCGCTTTCCCCGCCGACCATGATCTGGTCGTCACGGACACCAAGCTCCTTTGCATGATCCCGAAGGTACACAAGAGCGGCATGGCAATCCTCCAGTGCCGCAGGATACGGTGCCGTTCCTGCAAGGCGATACGCAGGAGAGATCACGACCGCGCCGTATTTACAGACCAGGTTTTTCGCGCGCGACCAATGCACCGTTCCTGCCATTCCCGTAATATACCCGCCGCCGTGGATCCAAAGAACGCCCGTCCGGTTTGCCGGAGCACCCGTTCGCGGGGAGAGAATCAACAGCTTCAGTTTTCCCCCGCCTGCGGGAACAGAAAGCGTTTTCGTTGTGTATTTCATGCGTTTGCTCTCCGGCATTTGCATGGCTTCATTCCGGTCGCTTCGTAGCTGACACCGGTGAGGAGCTTTACCACCTCGTCGGATGCATCGGAAAGCAGTACCGAAATCCAATGAAGCTTGTTCATATGGTAAGCCGGATAAACACCGTCCGCTTTGCCGAACGATCCGAACATCTCTGTCGGCAGCTTCAGATTGACCACATCAACCACCCCTTCACAATCCGGATCCAGCTTCCGCCGCGGCACCTGCATCACAAGCGCATACCATTTGCGGTTTTCCGGATGCCGAAGGACTGCCGCCTCCGGGGAATGCTCAAACGGATATTCCGGAGTCGTCCCATAGACAGACCGGCAATAGGAAAGAAAGGACTGCTTTGTCATAAACGCCTCCTCTGGTCAATTGCCGCCATTGCGGTTTTTAGGCCTTTTTGTGCTTTGACCCGGTTCCATTATACCATGCCGGCGGCTTTTTTGCAAGGCATTTCAGGCGGGTTCCCCCCATCGCTTTTGCACAGACCTTCGCTTATTTTTTACAAAGACAAAAGCGAAAAGTCCCCCGCACGGCAAGTTGCCGTGCGGGGGTGCCTGACTGATGACGGAATCCGGAGCATCGGATTGTGACAGAATCCTGTACCAAATCCTTGTTGGAATTCCGTCTCAAGAATCAGCAGTAATACTCCATCGGGTAGGTCAGATATTCATTGGGTGCCAGCTGGTCGGCGGTCACATAACCGGCGGGAGCGGCAATGAGGCTCGGCAGACGGTTGACGACCGTCGCGCAGGTGTGCTCTACGGTGGCAGGCTTCACCACATGAAACTCCGTATCAGGCTCACCGGTGATCTTCCAGTCGCACATATCGCCGTCGCCGGGTCCGTAGACCTTTCCGATGGTCTCTTCCTCAATGGTAATGCCCTGCATGGTCTCGATGGTCACAACAGCGGACATACCGATGCAACGACCTGCCTTGATGGTCTTGCCAAGGGTCGAAGACTCGATATCATGATCGATGATACAGGGAACGTGCTTCTGCGTGATGGATTTGATGGTCAGTCCCAGCTTGTTGGCAAGTGCCTCGCTGGCATTCCATGCATAGGAAGGCTCAAAGGAATCCGGATGTGCAATCTGCTGTTCGAATTCTTCTTTGGTCAGGTCACAGCCATGTGCCTTTGCCAATGCCAAGCCGTACTCGTCCACGTTGTAGCTGTAAGCGCCCTTGATCTTGGTAATCTTATGGCACCCTCCTGCTACCAATGCAACCATATTGATCCAGAAAATATCCTGCATACCGCTTCCGGTGACGGTGCAACCGGTTTCCTTCGCCATCGCATCCAGACGGTTGATCTGTGCCGCAGAGGTTGTCCAGGGATAAATTGCTTCCTCGCAGGTGGTAATGACGTTGATTCCGCGTGCGACGCATTTTTCCACGTGCTCGTAAATATCGCCGATGAAGCTGAACAGCGTCACGATGGCGACATCCGCATCGCACTCATCCAGAACTTTGTCCGCATCATTGGAAATGAGGACACCGGTCTTCAGTCCAAGACCGGCAAAATCACCGACATCCTGTCCGACAACTGCGGGGTTCACATCAATCGCACCGACAATCTGTGCGCCGTGCTCATGCAGATAACGGAGAATGTACTTGCTCATCTTCCCGCAACCATACTGTACAACCTTGATCTTTTCCATGGAAAAAAGCCTCCTTGATTATTTTGATCTGTGGCAGAAACGCTGCTCTCTGCCCCTCGCTTTTATTATACACCCTCTTCTTGGATGAGAGTCAAGAAAAAAACGAAATTTTTTTATTTTTTGTTATTCCCGAAACCGAACGGGAACCTGCAGGCGCAGAAACATACTCCGCCGGTCATTGTCAAATACGTTGAATTCCGTCAATACTTCGCAGATATAGTCGCCGCAGATGTGCCAGCCATTGGCTTTGCACGCCGCAAGAAGCTGTCCGGCACAGCTGATCTCGTCGTCATAATGATCCAGATAAATGCAGGCATACATCCCGCTGTCCACAATGGTCGCATCCCGGAAACGTTCAAGATCCCGGTGATCGACAAAAGCAAAAACATTTTTCGCTTCAAAGCGTTCCTCCCGAAAATGCTCCTCCGCGATGCTCGTTCCCGTCGCATAGGAGTGGATGTGCGAAAGTCCCCGTTCCATCAAAGCCTGCCGCAAATGCAGCAATTCCTGCTCGTAAGCGCGGATATCGGAGGCATAAAAGTTGCTTTGGCACGGCAGTCCCCACAAATAACGACGGTCAATGTATTCCAACGCGATGGTTCCCTTGACCGGCGACTTGCGGTATCGCTCCACGCTGGCAATCGCCCGTTCAACAGCGTTGTGCCTGGCGCGCAATTCCCGCATCTGACGGTGCAGCTGTTCGTTCTTCCGGATCAGGATCGTCTCAATCAACGTAATATCTTCCCTCCGGAGGACATCGGCAATTTCCGCAAGGCTCATGCCAAGTTCTTTCATATAGGCAATCATGTCCAGACGGGCGTTCTGCGTAATGTCATAATAGCGATAGCCGCTTTCGGGATCCTTCCAGCGCGGAGACAAAAGTCCCAGCTCATCATACAGGCGCAGAGTCGCCACGGTCAGATGGTTCATTTCCGCCATTTTCCCGATGGAAATCAAATCTTTTTGCACAAGAAGCACCTCCAAACTCTCACCTTAGAATAGAGTTTAGCAGTTTTTTCGACGCTTGTCAAGAGGAAGAAACAAAAATCAAAATTTCCTCTGTGCAACCGGATGATATTGCAGCCGAACGTTTCATATCGGAGTATTGCCGCTGTGACGGCTTTCACTCCGGCTTTTTTGATTGGCTCCCTTCTCCGTATGAAACTCCTCAGAAAAGCTCTTTCCGAAAAAAAGAAAAGCACTTGCTTTTTGCAAGTGCTCGTTTTATGGGGTGAGATATGGGGCTCGAACCCACGACCTTCAGGGCCACAACCTGACGCGCTAGCCAACTGCGCCAATCCCACCATCCTGTGTGGCGTGCCTTGAGGGATTCGAACCCCCGACCTACTGCTTAGAAGGCAGTTGCTCTATCCAACTGAGCTAAAGGCACATCAAGATTGCTTCCCTTTCGGGAAGCAATCTCCATGGAGCGAGTGATGGGAATCGAACCCACGCGGCCAGCTTGGAAGGCTGGAATTCTACCATTGAACTACACTCGCATTTATTCATCGAATCTCAGGTACTTGGTTATTATAGCATTCTTTTCCCGCCTTGTCAATAGGAAAACGCAAAAAAGAAAAAGATTTTTTGTAGAGTGAATACTCCTTATTAAATAATTGGTATTCGCTAACAGTGTTTGCAAAACGCCTCTCACGCTATTCCAAGTATCTATTACGAATCATACGGAAATCATCTCGGTCAGGATCCGGGTCTGAGTCCAAATTCATACTTGTTTTCTCCTTCGCCTTATTATGAGTTTTTAATTATAACTTGTTCGATCACATCAGCGGCGTGCTCACACAAGTCACAGCAATGTTCAAGACCTTCATAAAGACAGAAAAAACAAAAATTGTCGTTATGTGTTCTTGCACCTCAAGCCGCTGAAATATAAGGCTTATTGCGCAGGCAACAACCAACGCAAGCAGCGTTATGATTATATTTCTCAAAATGCTTTTCTTTTTCATTTCTGAAGCTCCTGATAACGGTAATAATTATAGCATAGGTTTGGTTAAGATATGGTTAAGGTACTCGGCAACAGATTTCTGCTATACTTTTGCCTTTCCTGCATTGCAAAACCATATACCAACGGCTTTTGCGTGCGGCAATCCTCACCGCCGTGTCATCCTTATAATACTGATTCAAAAGCTGCACCGCAACTGTGCCTGCCGGTAGCTTTCGCCACCGATATGCCCACAACCGTCCCGGTAAATGGCAGTAAGAAAGCCAAGTCCATCGCTCACACCCCGCCTCCTTCTATATTTTATCAAGCCAAGTGTCCCGCAAACCGGTCTTGCGGTGACAAAAAACCAAGATATTTTTCCGCTGCATCGCCGCACAGAAACATTTGTTCAATATAATTTTAACAGAAAAAATAACTGATATTCAAGGCTTTTTCCCGTGTCGCGAACAGCCTTTTGACCGTGTTGCTGTAATCATACCTTTTTCAGCCGTTTCCTCCATTAATACACAAAAGGCAGTCATCGAACCGTCGGGATCGAACTCGGCGGCTTTGTTTCTCTGTCCGAAATATTTTGAAATGCGCTACCACGGTATTCAGAGTTTTCGCGAAGGTGAGGTTACGCCGGAGCAGATTGCGGCGAAAGCGGTGGGGAGTCTTGCAGACTTTGCGCGGTGTTATTACCGATGAGCGTTTCGCAAAAATGACCGTCAACTACGAAAAGGAGCAGAAGAAGCCGCTGGAACTCGTAGCTGACGGCAAGAAAAAGCGGATGGAAGCGGAGCAAACCAAGGAGGATTTGAGGCTGCCGATGAAAGCGTTGCGGGATTATACGGACATCCGACAACTCACACCGGAAATCGTCAGCGCATTGATTCGGCGCATGGAGGTTCACAGCAAGGATAAGACGGCAAAAAGGGTTAAGGCAGACATTTACTTCACCGCGTCGGGCGATTCTCTATGCCTGCAGAAAAAGAGATGCAAGCGGAAACGGAGGAGATTCGCCAAAACCCACAGCCGTTCAAACTTTCTGCATAAAGCAGAACACGGTGCGGTCCCTTTTCAGAGACTGCACCGTATCCTACATAAAAACTTCGTTATCCGCCCGCGGCGAAAGCGAGTGGCTCCTTTTTCTTTTCCTGAACATCTTTATTCGTATTTTGCACGGCTCCCGCCGATGAACTTCGGTCTGGTACGCGCCGCAAGCAACGATGCCTGACCAATGCGGGCATTTTTCAGACGAACCGGAACCGCAACGTCGCGCAGATGCATTCCGATCAGCGTGCCGCCAATGTCAAGTCCTGCGTGCGCGCGGATATGCTCCACTGCAACCGGGGCCTCAAACCCCTCCCATGCGGCAGTGGCAAAGGAGCCGCCTGCTTTAGGCTGTGGTACCACGCAGACCTCTTCCCAACCGTATGCCTGCGCGCAGGCACGTTCCAGAATCAAAGCGCGGTTCAGATGCTCGCAACACTGTGCCGCAAGCCAGACGCCCTTCTCCCGCAGAAGCGGATAGACGGCATCAAACACCTCTTTTGCCGTCTCAAAGCTGGAGCCGTGTCCGATCGTCTCTCCGACAATCTCCGAGGAGGAACAGCCGATTACCAGAATCTGTCCCTTTTCAAGCTTTGCGGTTTCCATAAGTTCCTGCACGGCTGCCCGTGCTTCCTGTCCGATGCTTCCCATATCAATCGGTTCCTTTCCTGAACATTTTATAACTGTCGGCTTTCCTGCCGGGCGCTCACCATTCGTCACTTCCGTCCTCCGGAATTACCTGCTTCATTGCGGCAATGGCGCATTCGATCATGTCATCGGTCGGTTCAAATACCGTGATATGCTGTAACCACATTCCGGGTGCGGAAATGATCCGCGTCATCAGATTATCGTGCCGTCCCGCCGCCTTAATCAGTTCATAGCCGATTCCCATAATCAGCGGAATCAGCAACAGCTTCAGAAGCACCCGGAAATACCATGCAAGCTCCGCTCCGCTGATCAGAATCGCCAGCGGATCGATAAAGAAGGACACGAAGATACTGACCAGCAGCATCAGAATCAGGAACGAGGTGCCGCACCGGGGATGGAATCTTCTCTGCTTCCGGATATTTTCCACGGTCAGCTCCAATCCCGCCTCGTAGCAGAAGATGGTCTTATGCTCGGCGCCGTGATACTGAAAGGTTCTGCGAATGTCCTTCATCAGGGAAACCGCCGCCATATATCCGACCAGAAGAAGAATTTTCAGAAGTCCCTCAAACAGCGACTTCCAGAAGGAACGCAGTGCCGCATTTCCGGTTTGCAGAAAACCGACGTGCTCACGCAGGAGACTGAACAGGAACGAAGGAAGGAACATGAAAAGTCCTACGCACAGTACCAGTGCCAGTCCCACCGAAAGAATGGTCATCACGGTCATGACCCACGCCGGAAGCTTTTCTCCGCCGGCAGGGGCTTTTTCCGACCCGGTTTCCGCGGAGTCGATTGTTTGGGTAGATTCTGTCAGGTCTTCCGGGTGCTCCGTGCCGGAACCGGTAGTTGTCGCCGCTCCGGTGCCTCCGTTTTTCTCTTCCGCCGGAAGGGCAGCAGAGGTCTTGTCTTTCCTGCGCGCCTTTTCCTCTTCGGTTTCCACCATGTCGTCCAGCGCGGAAATTTCGGCGGAGCGCATGAGGGAACGATATCCGAGCACCATGGAATCCGCAAAATTGAACACGCCCCGCACCACCGGAAGCCGACAGAACGCCGGGCGCTTTTTCTTTTTGTTCTCTTCCGCTTCCACCACGATCTCCCCGCGGGGGTTGCGGACTGCCAGCGCGGTCTTTTCCGGTCCGCGCATCATGATGCCCTCCATCAGTGCCTGACCGCCGATGGAGGTCTTCCGCCGGACAGCTGTCAGTTCCGATGTCTGATTCTGTTCTTTCAAATTCTGGTCCTTTCCGAAACCGCCGTTTGCTGATCCGATCATTTTGCAGCGGTTTTCTGCCGTTTTGCGGCATTTTGATTCCGAAATGATGAAATTTCTGCTCTTTTTCGTTGAAAATTATAGACCTTCTTTGTGAACTTGGCATGAATAAATCCGAAAAACAGCGGGTCAGCTCTGTGAATACCTTCCGGTCGGATGGCAGACAAATGCCGCGGCTCCGCTCTCCCGCAGGGAAAAGCATGCCCGTTCCGCGTCCTCCCTGCAACGGAAAACGCCGAACACCGAGGGACCGCTTCCGCTCATCATGGAAGTCACTGCTCCGGCGGCAAGCATCTGTTCGCTCAGGCGCGTCACCTCCGGTCTCTCGCGCGGAACCACCTCCTCGAAAAGATTGTAAAACCGTTCGCAGGAGCCGAAAAGATCTCCTGCCTGCCAAAGCCGTCCGATTTCCTCCGGTCGGGAATCCGGTCCAGGTGCCGCTGAAAAATTCCGGTATTTGCGATCCAGCTCTCCGTAAGCCCACGGTGTGGAGACGCCCTCCCCTGCGCAGGCAACAACGAGTTCCCCCTGCGGCATGGCGGGAGCGTCCTCCATCCGGTCTCCGATCCCGCTGACCAATGCCGTCCCGCCGCGGATACAGAACGGAATATCCGCTCCCAGTCCGGCGCCGATGCGGTACAATTCCTCTTCCGGAAGCGGCATTCCGCACAAGCGGTTCATTGCACGCAAAACCGCCGCCGCGTCCGCACTGCCGCCTGCCAGTCCTGCCGCCATCGGAATATGCTTCTCCAGCAGGATCTGCACCTTCCCGGAGCGTCCCGCTGCCATAAGAAACTTTTCCGCCGCACGGAAGGCAAGGTTTCTGCAGTCGGTCGGCACCGTTCCGTTTCCGGAGACAGACAGCGTAATCGCAGTATGTTCCGACGGGTCGAAGGAAATCGTAACAAGATCGCAAAGAGAAACGGTCTGCATCAGGCTCAAAATCCGATGGTATCCGTTCTCCTGTCGGGACAGCACGTTCAGATACACGTTGATTTTGGCGTTTGCTCTTTCGGTCATCATGGTTTTTGTTACCTTCCTTCCCGGTGCGCCGTCTGTTCTCTGCGGCACAGGTTTCGACGATGTCTTTATTGTAACATATTTTTTTCCGCTTTGCAAGATTTCCGTAAAATAAAGCCGAAATCCCGAAAAATCTATTGACGAAAATGCAGAAATGGTATAAAATAAGATAGGTATTTCTTTTACCGAATTTCAGTTCCCGGAGGATTGCGCCGCCTATGCAACAGGAAGAAAAAAGCACAACAAAAAAGAAATGGCTCCTTGGAATTGCCATCTATGCGGTCGTTTTTCTTGCAATTCTTCTGATTGCGAATTCGGAGGATCTGAAGAGCTGGTTCGGAAAAATCATTTCCCTGTTCCGACCGGTTCTTTTTGGCTTGATTCTGGCGTACCTGTGCAATCCTTTTTTCCGGTTTTATGAGCGGAAACTGCTTTGCCGTCTCCGCCCTCCGTCATTGCGCAGATGTCTCTCCCTGATTCTGACATATCTGACGCTTCTTTTGATTATTGCGCTTCTGTTCCTTCTGATTATGCCGCAGTTGATTGAGAGCATTGTGGCATTTGTAAAGGACTATGACAGCTACCTTGACTCGCTGATTCTACAGATCAACCGGATTTTTGCCGCACTGAACTCCTTCCTCGAAAAAATCACAAAGAATCCGACGACGCTGGAGTATATCAATCTGGAGGATTTCCACCAGAAAACCTCGGCTTTCTTCGGCAACAATGCCACCAATCTGCCGGAATTCATTGCAAACACAAACTTTGACCCGTTCTTCAATATCCTGAGCAATACCGTTTCGGTCATTGCCGATATTGTTTTCGGCTTCTTTATCTCTCTGTATTTTCTTGCCACAAAGGAAAAGCGCTATGCGCAGGTCATGAAAGTGCGGCGTGCGCTCTTCAGTGCGGAAACCAACGTCCGCATTACCCGCTTCTGCACCATTGCCGACCGCTCCTTCGGCGGCTTTCTGGAAGGAAAAATTTTCGATTCGCTCATCATCGGTATTCTGACCTACATCGTCATTTCCATTTTCCGCATTCCCTATGCCGTTCTGGTGGCAACCTTCGTCGGTGTCACCAACGTCATCCCTGTGGTGGGTCCCTTCATCGGAGCCATCCCGACGGCATTCATCATCCTCCTGACCGATCCGTCCAAGGTAATTCCCTTTTTGATCATTGTGCTTCTGGTGCAGCAGCTGGACGGAAATATCATCGGTCCCGCAATTCTCGGCAATAACACCGGCGTCAGCTCACTGTGTGTCATCATTGCCATCTGCACGATGGGAAGCATGTTCGGCTTTACGGGAATGATTATCGGGGTGCCGCTGTTTGCCACCATTCTGGAGCTTGCCGACGACATGATACAGGTTTCCCTTCAAAAGAAAGGAAAACCGATCGGGGTGGAAAATTACTACGCACCGGATGCCGCAATTGATCCTGTGAAGCAGACAGACATCGGAACGGACAAACTGATCCGCCGCTTTGAAAAGCATATTCTGCATCTCAACCGCCGGATGGAATCCGAAGAGGGGTACCAGCCGACGCGCCGCGACCGCTCGCTTCTGCGGCTGCACCGGATTTTGTACCGCCTGCGTCTGATTTCCGATCCGTCCATCGACACGCTGACGCAGTTTTCGGTGGAGGAAGCGCTCAGGGACGCGAAAAAAGCCGCCGCGGAACGAAAAGGCATGTCTACCGGAGAGGAGGGGTAAATCATGGAACAAAAGCAAAAAAAATATCTGACCTTTGCAGCTGTTTACTCCGCCATTCTGCTCCTGCTTCTTCTTATCGTCAATCTGGATGGCATCAATGCATGGCTCGGACGTCTCTTTCTGATTCTGCGTCCTGTCATTTTCGGGCTTGGATTCGCCTATCTCTGCAATCCGCTCTTCCGGTTGTATGAAACAAAGCTGTTTTTCCGCGTGCGCCCGCTGGGTCTGCGGAGAACTCTTTCTCTGATTCTGACTTACCTTACAGTCATTCTTATTTTCGTATTGCTCGCGCTTCTGATTTTTCCGCAGTTGATTGAGAGCATTGTCAATTTTCTTTCCAATTACGAAAAATACCTCTACTCCACCATCGACAAGCTGAACGGGGCGATCGCCTGGATCAACGGAAAATTTCCGCAGGAGGGAGGGCGCCCGCTGATTTCCAAATTGGATCCCATTTCCATCAACGATAAAATTTCCAATTTCTTTTATTCTCACCGGCTGGATAAGGAAACCCTGTTGCGCTTCCTTTCCGTCAAAAACCTTTCCGCAATCTTCGGAACCGCCAGCCGGGTGCTTTCCGTTGTCACGGACATTCTCTTCGGCATTTTCATCTCTCTTTATTTTCTGAATTCCAAAGAGAAACGCTATGCGCAGGTGCTGCGCCTGCGTACTGCCTTCCTTGGTGAAAAGGTCAATGCCGTCATTACGGAAATCTGCACAACCGCTGACCGTTCGTTCGGCAACTATATCAAAGGAAAGCTGTTAGACTCCACGCTTGTGGCGCTGATCGTTTATCTGTTGGTTACGCTGTTCCAGATTCCCTATGCCATTCTGATTGCGGTATTTGTCGGAATCACGGATGTGATCCCTGTCATCGGTCCCTTCATCGGCGTCATTCCGACCGCCGTCATCGTTCTTCTGACCGACCCGGTAAAGGTCATTCCCTATCTGTTGATTATTCTGGTGGTCCAGCAGTTGGACGGAAATATCATGGCTCCGAAAATTCTGGGAGCCAACACCGGCATCAGCACGCTTTGCGTTCTGATCGTTCTGACGGTCATGGGTTCCCTTTGGGGGTTGTTCGGCATGGTACTCGGCGTTCCGCTGGTTGCAACCATTCTTGAATTGACCGACTACTACCTCAATTCCCTGCTTCGGAAAAAGGGATTGCCCTGTGAAGCGGACGAAAAGCCGAAGGAACAGAAAAAGAGCAGGCAACCGGGTTCCGGAGGTCGTCTCAGTCGGCTGTTCCGGCATCTGCGCAGAAAAGTACTACGGATTCCGGAACCGCTGTCCGATACCGGAACTGGGGACCTGACCCAATTTGAGCAATTCCAGCTGCAGACCTATGCGCTGGCGCGGAAATACCGCATTTTCTCGGAGCCTTCCGAAGAGGTGATTGCCCGTTTTTCCAGTGAAGAATCCGCATTGCAGGCTGCCGTTGAAATCAAAAAGCGGCGAACGGTAACGGAACCCGCAGCACCGGCGGCAGAGCGGGAAGCCGAAAAAACTACGGCAGAATCGGTTGCCGATGCGGCATCGGAGGAGCTATCCGGACAATGAGATACACTTTCACGTTCGTCTTTTCAATTTTTCCATGCATCAATATCCCTTAAGGAGGCTTTACAAATAAAATGGCTGAAAACACAATCAGTAAAAAAGGCGGGATCTCGGTACAGACCGAGCACATTTTCCCGGTCATCAAAAAATGGTTATACTCGGAAAAAGATATTTTTCTGAGGGAGATTGTTTCCAATGCTTCTGACGCGGTCACCAAGCTCCGCAGACTCGCATCCCTCGGTCAGTATGACGGCGGGGACGAGGCCTATCGTATCGATGTAATCCTTGACAAAGAAGCAAAGACCCTGACTGTCTGCGACAACGGAATCGGCATGACTGAGGAGGAGTTGGATCGGTATATCTGTCAGATTGCGCTCTCAGGAGCGCTGGACTTCATTGAAAAATACGAAGGCGACAGCAAGGACAGCGGGATCATCGGTCATTTCGGTCTCGGCTTCTACTCTGCTTTCATGGTCAGCGACCGGGTGGAGCTGATTACAAAATCCTATACCGGTGCGCCCGCTGTCCACTGGAGCTGCGGGGCGGACGGTGCATACGAAACCGAACCCGGTGAGCGTGACGGACACGGTACGACGGTCATCATGCACATTTCCGAAGAGGAATCCGTTTATCTTGAAAAATACAAGATTGAAGAGGTTTTGGAAAAATACTGCGCCTTCATGCCGGTGGAAATCTATTTTACCGTAGAAGGCGAGGAGGCTGACGCCGGAAAAGACGGCGAAGAAAAAACGCCGGAGGCTCCGAAGCCGGTCAACGATACCTGCCCTCTTTGGCTGAAGAATCCCTCCGACTGCACTCCGGAGGAATACAAGGAATTTTACCGCAAGGTCTTTCACGATTACCGGGAGCCGCTGTTCTGGATTCACCTCAATGCAGACTACCCGCTCAACTTCCGCGGAATCCTCTATTTTCCGAAGCTTGCCAATGAGTACGAATCCATTGAAGGTCAGGTCAAGCTCTATTACCATCAGGTCTTTGTTGCAGACAATATCAAAGAGGTCATCCCGGACTATCTTCTGATGCTCAAGGGCGTTCTGGACTGTCCGGAGTTGCCGCTGAATGTTTCCCGCAGTTACCTGCAAAACAACACCTATGTTTCCAAGCTCTCCGCGCACATTGTCAAAAAGGTGGCGGACAAGCTTTGCAGCCTCTGCACCACGGCGCGGGAAGAATATGAAAAGGTCTGGCGCGACATCCGCACCTTCGTGGAATACGCCTGCATGCGTGACCGCAAGTTCTTCGACCGGGTGAAGGATTCTCTGCTCCTGGAGCTGACCGGCGGCAAGTTTGTTACAACCGCCGAATACCTGGAGCAAGCCAAAGAAAAGCACGAAAACACCGTCTACTATTCCACCGACCCGGCGGCGCAGGCACAATACATTTCCATGTTTGAAGCACAGGGCATCCCGGTCGCCGTTTTCGACAACCGTCTTGACACGCAGTTCCTCTCGATTGCGGAAGGATATGTTCCGGAGGTGAAGTATCTCCGGATCGATGCCGACGTTGCCGGAGCGTTGAAGCAGGACGGCGAAAGCGAAGAAAACAAAGCGCTTGCCGATCTGTTTGTAAAGGTTTCCGGAAACGACAAGCTCAAGGTTGCCTTTGCCCCCCTCAAAGATGAGAAAATTCCGCTTCTTCTGACGGTCTCGGAGGAATCCCGCCGGATGGAAGAGATGATGAAACTTTATGCGATGAGCGGCATGAATGTCGGTTCGGCATTTCCGACGGACTCCAAACTGACCGTCAACACCTCGTCTCCGCTTATCCGGAAGCTGGAGGAGACCGAGGGAGAAAAGCAGGAAAAGGTTGCCGCCTACCTTTATCAGCTGGCACTGCTCTCCCAGAGAAAGCTCTCCGCCGATGAATTGCAGAGCTTCCTCCAAAACAGCTATTCCGTTTTGGATCTTCTCTGATGGAGCCGTTCTTCCCTTATCTTCCGGGAGATGCCGTCTATGCCAATCTGAAAGAAAATGCACTCCGCTTCGGTCTCCTCGGTGAGATCGAAGCGGCGCATCTTTGCGAATTTGCCGCGGAGATTTTCACTGCCGTTCCACCGGCGGAACTGTTGTCCGCGTTGCCGGATCATCGTCTGCCGGATTTATCCGGAGCAGAGTTTCCAGGATCGGTTTCTCCTTGGATGCAGAACTTTCATACGGCACGGAATCTCTGGCAAACCGCATTTCTGTGTCGGGCGCTTTCTCATCTGTATGTGAAAAGTCCGGGCTTTTCGCTCCGGTATCTCTTTCCGGATGCATCGGCAGACCCGTTTCCGGCAGTCTGCCGGATTGTTTATCCGCGAAACGCAAACACGGACGCGGCGTTTTCCGCTTTTGCCCCCTTTCTTTCCGGCGCTTCCGCGGAACCGCGGGCGGTTTATACCGGGAATTTCATTTCTGCCTGCGAAGAGGTGGCGGGCGGATTCTGTCATTGTTGCATTCTCCCCTTGGAGAACGCGGCCGAAGGCAGGATCAACAGCTCCATGCGTCTGATTGACCGGTATGAGCTGAAAATTCTCTCCTGCTGTCAACTGCGCAGATCATCCGATTCCACCGGATTTACCCGCTTTGCGTTGCTTGGAAAACAATTGTCGCTTCCGAAGGTCAATTCCGGTAACGCTTTGTTTGAGGTTTCGATTCCGGCGAAAGATCCCTCCGAAAATACTGCGATTCCGCTTGTCGCACAATTGTGCGGTCTGCGGCTTTCCTTTGCAGACATCCGCCCGTGTGCGGAAAAGACGGATCGCTCACTGTCTTATTTTTCTTTTTTCACTTGTGGCGACCTTCCTGCGTTCCTGTTTTACCTTGCAATGGAGGCACCCCACTGTACGCCGGTCGGATTCTACGCATATCCGGATGCACAGACGGCAAAAAATACAACAAATTTGCAGAAAAAGGAGCTTTAACCATGGATCAGTTCAGCTACAAAACCAGCGGTGTCTGTTCCCGCAGCATTGATATTTCCGTAGAGGACGGAATTATCCGCGAGGTCGTTTTTCACGGCGGATGCGCCGGAAATACGCAGGGCGTCGCCGCACTCATCAAAGGCATGAAGGTAGAGGAAGCCATTGAGCGTCTTTCCGGCATCCGCTGCGGTATGAAGCCTACTTCCTGTCCGGACCAGCTTGCCAATGCGCTTCGCGCATATCTGGAAAACAAATAACGTAAAATGTACCTGTGCCATGCAGGCAGGAACGGTCAAACATTTTTTGAAAAAGGAGACGCCAATGAAACAATACCTTGAAAATTACCGGAAATGGTTGCACTCCGATGCACTCTCCGAGGAAGAAAAAGCCGAGCTGCAATCCATTGCAGAGGACGAAAAAGAGTTGGAGCTTCGCTTTACTCACGGGCTGACCTTTGGTACTGCCGGTCTGCGCGGCACCATGAAAACAGGACTCAATGCGATGAACCGCCATACCGTGGCACATGCAACCCAAGGTCTGGCTTCCCTGATTCTCGGAGAAGGCAGAGAAAAGGACGGTGTGGCAATTGCCTACGACTGCCGGAATAACTCCCGTCTCTTTGCCGAAACCGCGGCACGGGTGCTCTCTGCCAACGGAATTCAGGTCTATCTTTTCGATGCGCTTCGTCCGACTCCGGAGCTTTCCTTTGCGCTTCGTGAACTGCACTGCGTTGCCGGAATCAACATCACTGCTTCGCACAACCCAAAGGAATACAACGGCTACAAGGCTTATTGGGATGACGGTGCTCAGCTTCCGCCGGAGCACGCCGACACGGTGTCCGCCGCGATTGACCGTTTGGATATTTTTGCGGATGTCCGCCTTACGGACTACGATGCCGCGCTCAAATCCGGCATCATTCGTCTGATCGGTGCGGAAATGGACGAGAAATATCTGAATGCAGTCCGTCAGCAGGCGGTCAATCCTTCTGCGGTCGAAAAGGTTGCGGAAGAGCTGAAAATCGTTTATTCTCCGTTGCATGGAACCGGATACCGGTTGGTTCCGGAGATCATGCGCCGCATCGGTCTGAAGCACCTGTATACAGTGGACGAGCAGATGGTCATTGACGGAAACTTCCCGACCGTGAAAAAACCAAATCCGGAGTACCCGGAAGCCTTTACGCTCGGAATCCGGCTTGCCGACCGTGTCGGTTCCGATCTGATTATCGCAACGGATCCGGACGCAGACCGGGTGGGAGCCATGACCCGGACACGGGACGGAAGCTTTGTTGCGATCACCGGAAACCAGATGGGAGCGCTCTTGGTGGACTATATTATCACCGCTTACCGGGAAACCGGCACGATGCCGCCGCATCCCTATGTGGTAAAAAGCATCGTTACCTCCGAGCTTGCCGCAAAAATCTGTGCGGCAAACGGTGTGAAAATGCACAACGTGCTCACCGGCTTCAAATTCATCGGTGAGGTCATCAAAAATTACGAAAAAACCGGGGACGGCTCCTTCCTCTTCGGCTTTGAAGAAAGCTATGGCTATCTGAAGGGAACCTATGCGCGGGACAAGGATGCCGTGGTGGCTTCCATGCTGATCTGTGAGATGACCGCGTTCTACAAAGCAAAGGGTATGACGCTTTCTGACGCGCTGAACGCTTTGTTCCAAAAATATGGCTTCTGCTATGAGACCAACCGGGAGGTCTATATGGAGGGGCTGGACGGCGCGGAACGGATGAACAACCTGATGAACCGGCTCCGCAATCATCCTCCGCGGATGTTCGGTGAGGTTCCCGTGACCTTGGTCGGGGATTATCTGACCGGGATCATCACGGAAAACGGAGAAACACGTCCGACCGGACTGCCCTCCTCCAATGTGCTTTATTACCGGCTGGAAAACGGAGATGTGATTGTTGCCCGTCCCTCCGGAACAGAACCGAAGATCAAATACTACTATATGCTGCAGGCGAAGGATACCGCCGAGGCGGAGCAAAAGCTTGCGGCATATCAGTCCACACTCGCTTCCCTCGTATAAATCGGATCGGGAGGCAGTGCCAGAATCCTTTGACAAAGGAGGTATTTGCCCATGGCAGAAAAAAACGCTGCTTTTTCAGAAAAAAACGCTGCTTTTTCAGAAGAACTCCTGAATCTTCTGGATAATCGGCATTATTCCGAATTCATGCACCGGCTGGATGATCTGAACCCGGTGGATGCCGCGGATTTTCTGGCTTCCCTTCCGGAAAAGCGAATGGCAATCGTTTTCCGCCTTTTGAAAAAAGATACCGCCGCCGAAATTTTTGCGGAGCTGGAGCCGGAGCAACAGCAGGCGATCATCCAGGGGATGTCGGATCGCGAAATTTCCGACATGCTGGAGGAACTTTATCTGGACGATACCATCGACATGCTGGAAGAAATGCCCGCCAGTGTAGTCAAGCGAATCATGAAAAGCGCGACGCCGGAAACAAGGAGTGAAATCAACCGTTTTCTTTCCTATCCGGAGGACAGCGCCGGAAGCGTCATGACCAGTGAGTTCATTGACCTGAGAAAAGATATGACGTGTGCGGAAGCGATCGCACGGATCCGCAAAATCGGACTTGACAAGGAAACGGTTTATGTCGCCTACGTAACGGACAGTGCACGAATTCTGGAAGGCGTGGTTCCGCTCAAGCGGCTCCTATTTGCACAGCCGAACGAAATTATTGCTGACATCATGGATGAAAATGTCCTCTACGCCTCTACGCAGGACGACCGGGAGGTCGTGGCAAACATGATCTCCCACTACGACCTTCTGGCTCTTCCCATTGTGGACAAAGAAAAGCGCCTTGTCGGAATCGTTACCGTAGACGACGCTTTGGACGTATTGGAAACCGAGGCAACCGAGGACATCGAAAAAATGGCGGCAATTTTGCCGTCAGACAAGCCGTACCTGAAAACCGGTGTTTTTGAAACCTGGAAAAAACGGATTCCGTGGTTGCTTCTTTTGATGGTCTCCGCCACCTTTACCAGCACAATCATCACGCACTATGAAGCCGCAATCGGTACGTATGCCATTTTGACCGCCTTCTTCCCGATGCTGATGGACACCGGCGGAAATGCCGGTGGACAGTCCTCCGTAACCATTATCCGTGGTCTTTCACTTGGTGAAATCGGGATGCGGGACGTTTTCCGGGTCTTGTGGAAGGAATTCCGTGTCGGTCTGCTTTGCGGCGTTACCATTGCCGCCGCCACCTTCGTCAAGGTTATGGCGGTTGATTTCCGGTTCCATGCAACAACGATTCTGGAAAACGGAGATACACAGAACAATCTTCTGGTTGCACTGATCATTGCCCTGACCGTATTCTTTGCGATTCTCTTTGCAAAACTGGTCGGAACGCTTCTGCCGCTTGGCGCAAAACGGGTAGGATTTGACCCTGCCGTGATGGCAAGTCCGTTTATCACGACCATTGTAGATACGGTCACGCTGATTATCTATTTCCGGATCGCGTCCTCTATTCTTCACTTCTGAAGAAAATGCAAAACTCCTCATAACTCTCCGCGCCTCCGGAAAAAATTCAAAAACAATCAAAAAAGCTCCCGCAAACCAGAAAACGGTTTGCGGGAGCTTTTCTCTTGCGGCTTTCGATCAAGGCGTGCACAATCTGAAAGTGTACGCCTTGTCGGTTCTGCCGTTTGTGTCAGATGGCGTGAACGCCGTTGGCGGGATCGGAATTCTCGGCGTCCAGATGATACTTCTTTGCCTTGCGGTACTCAAAGAACTTCTTGGAAACCTCCGGGAACAACGCATAAGAGAGGACGTCCTCTTCCTGCTCCATGTACGGTGCAATCTCGCGGCGGAGCTGTTCCAGTTCCGGCTTGAGCGCGTCCGCCGGGCGGTAGGTGATCGGTTTCTCGTCTCCGATGATCTTCTTTACAAAAGCAGGATCAATCGGCACAGGGGTCTTACCGTATTCGCCGCGGACAATTCCCTTAAATTCCTTGGTGACGGTCTTGTATCTCTCGCCCATGATGACATTGAACACTGCCTGTGTTCCGACGATCTGGGAGGAAGGCGTCACGAGCGGAGGATAGCCGACATCTGCTCTGACGCGCGGAACCTCTTCCAGAACCGCTGTCAGCTGGTCGGACTTGCCTGCCTGTGCAAGCTGGCTCATCAGGTTGGAGAGCATTCCGCCCGGGACCTGGTAAACAAGCGCGTTGACATCCACCTTCAGTGCCTTGGGGTTGAGGAGTCCGCTTGCAAGGTACTTCTCACGCAGAGGCGTGAAATACTTAGTGATGACATCCAGATCGGTCAGCTTGATGCCGGTATCCCACTGAGTTCCCTGCAAAGCGGCAACCATGGATTCTGTCGGCGGCTGAGAGGTTCCCATTGCCATCGGGGAAATTGCGGTGTCGATGACATCCACGCCGGCTTCCACTGCCTTGAGCAGGGTCATGGAAGCAAGTCCTGCGGTATAGTGGGTATGAAGCTGAATCGGAACCTTGACGGACTCCTTCAGCGTCTTTACCAGGTCATACGCATCATACGGCTTAAGCAAGCCAGCCATATCCTTGATGCAGATAGAATCCGCTCCCATCTCCTCCAGCTCCTTGGCATACTTGGAATAATACTCCATGGTATAAACAGGACCTGTGGTATAGGAGAACGCCGCCTGAACGTGTCCGCCCTCTTTTTTGGTTGCGTTGATGGCGGTACGCAGGTTGCGGGGATCGTTCAATGCATCGAAAATCCGGATGATGTCGATGCCGTTTGCAATCGACTTCTGTACGAAGTATTCCACCACGTCATCGGAATAGTGACGATAGCCGAGGATATTCTGTCCGCGGAAGAGCATTTGCAACTTTGTGTTCTTGACTCTCTCGCGAATCTTGCGCAGTCTTTCCCACGGATCCTCATTCAGAAAACGCATGCAGGCATCAAAGGTAGCGCCTCCCCATGCCTCCAGAGAATGGTATCCGACCTTATCCATTTGCTCCAGAATCGGGAGCATTTCTTCGGTGGTCATCCGGGTTGCAATCAGGGACTGATGCGAATCGCGGAGGACAGTTTCCGTAATTTTTACTTTCGACATATGATTTCTCCATTCTCAAAGAAATTAAGCAAAGCAAGCAAGCAGAACGCCTGCCGCAACCGCAGAACCGATGACACCCGCAACGTTCGGTCCCATGGCGTGCATCAAAAGGAAGTTGGAGGGATCCGCCTTCTGTCCTTCTCTCTGTGAAACACGCGCCGCCATCGGAACAGCGGAAACACCGGCAGAACCGATCAGCGGATTGATCTTACCGCCGGTCAGCTTGCACATAATCTTGGCGGTAAGAAGTCCGCCGAAGGTGGAAATGCAGAATGCAACCAGACCCAGCGCAATGATGCCGAGCGTTTTCAGGTCGAGGAAGGTCGCCGCCTTTGCCGTTGCTCCGACGGAAATTCCGAGGCAGACGGTAATGGCGTTCATCAAACCGTTCTGTACGGTTTTGGAGAGACGGTCGGTTACGCCGCAGACATTCAGAATGTTACCGAACATCAGACACCCGATCAGGGACAGTGCCGAAGGCACCACCAGACCGACGATCAGGGTTACGACCAGCGGGAACATCACCTTCTCCAGCTTGGTCACCGGGCGCAGATCGCTCATCTTGATCTTGCGCTCTTTTTCGTTGGTCATCAGGCGCATGATCGGCGGTTGAATCATCGGGATCAGTGCCATGTAGGAATATGCCGCGATGGCAATGGCTCCGAGCAGGGCGGGTGCCAGTGTTTTGGTCACGTAAATTGCCGTCGGCCCGTCGGCTCCGCCGATGATACCGATGGACGCGGCTTCTGCAGGAGTGAACAGCGTAGACAGCAGTGCCCCGGAAAACGCCACAAACACGCCGAGCTGTGCGCCGGCACCGATCAGAAGGCTTTTCGGATTGGAAATCAAAGGTGTGAAATCGGTCATCGCTCCGATGCCGATAAAGATCATACAGGGATAAAATCCGGTCTTGACACCGATATAAAGGATGTCCAGCAGTTCTCCGTGGTTCAGAATATTCACATAATCGATCTGTCCGGGAACCATGTACCATTCGGAATGGAACAGCGAAATACCGGGGATATTGGTCAACAGCACGCCGATGGCGATGGGAAGCAACAAAAGCGGCTCAAATCCGCGCGCCAATGCCAGATAAACCAGAACACCGGCGATGACGAACATAATCAGCGTTTTGAGCGCACCGACCCCTCCGTCCGCAAACATCTGCGCAACGCCCGTTGACTCAAGAAAGCTTTGGATACTATCCAACAAATTCATGAGAGTATTTCCTTTCTTTCAGAAAATCCGTTTCCGGTCGAGGAAATCAGTTGAGCGTGACAAGAACCGCATCCGTTGCAACGGATGCGCCCTTTGTGGCATCCACGGTAGCAACGACACCGTCGGCGGGAGCCATGATATCGTTCTCCATCTTCATAGCTTCCAGTACGCAGAGCACGTCACCGCGCTTGACGGCATCCCCCGGCTTGACATTGACTTTGACAAGCGTACCGGGCATCGGTGCCTTGACAACGGTAGCACCGGCTTTTCCGGCAGGAGCCGCCTTCTTCGGAGCGGCAGCAGGAGCCTTGGGAGCAACCGGAGCAACCGGAGCAACCGGAGCGGCAGCAACCGCTCCGGCAGAGGTCTCTTCTACAGATACGTCGTATGCGACGCCATTGACTGTAACGCGATAGTTTTTCATGATATTTACCTTGTTTCTGGTTACCTTTCTTCAATTATTATTCTCAAATTATTATTCTCGGACAATTGATTCGATCAGGCATTAAAATCTCTTCTTACGCATTGCCGGCTCTGCTCTCCGGAAAGAAACCACACGGAATCCCGTGGTGCTTCCCTCTTCTGCCCGGAATGCAGTCACTGCCGCGGTAATTGCGGCAACTATGGCTCCGTCGTCCTCTTCTTCAGCAACAACCGCTTCCTCCGCTTCCGCTACCGACAACGGCTGTGCGGCAGGCTCTGCAGCCGCTTTCTTGTCCCCTTTGTGAATCACGCGATGCATGATTTCCACCACGCCCCAAAGCAATGCAAGCACCACAAAAATGGTGACCATTCCCTGAAGCGTCACAATTCCCGCCGTAGCGGCGCGCTCACCAAAGCGCATCGCATCGGCGGCAACGATCCATTGTGTCATAAATACCCCCCGTTTCTTACAGCGGAAGATTGCAATGCTTCCGTGCGGGCGCTGCACCGTTCTTCATCATCAGCATATAAACGGCGGCGCAGATCCGCTGACGAAGTTCTGCGGCATCTACCACATCGTCAATGCTTCCGTCCGCAGCGGCGGCAACCGGGGTTGCATTTTTCGCTTTCCACTCTTCTTCCAGCGCCGCGCGGCTGATCTTTTCGCTGATCCGGTCATTCCACAGGAACGCCACAGCGGCATCCGGCGCCATTACGCTGATTTCGGACTCCGGCAATGCCAGAACCATGTCTGCCCCCAGCGCCTTGGAGCCCATCAACGTAAATGCTGCTCCGTATGCTTTTCCGGTGACAACAGTAATCATTGCGGTATCAGCGGAAGCATACGCCATTGCAAGCTTGCCAAGCTGTGCCGCAAAAGGTGTCCCCTCTGCCGCACTGCCAAGCTCAAGTCCCGTGCTGTCGGTAAGCGTCACCACCGGGATGGAGAAACTGTCGCAGAATCCGATCAGCTTTGCCGCCTTCTTCGCACCGTCGCAAGTGATGGTTCCTCCATTGACTGCGCCGTTATTGGCAACGATACCGCAGGTCACGCCGCCGAACACGGCAAGTCCGGTCACCATTTCCGTTGCATATTCGCTGCCGAACTCTACGAAGTGTCCGACATCGGAAAGTGCGCGAACCAGTTCGGCTCCCGTAAGGTCTTCCACAAGTGCCGCGCGGTTGATGTCATCCCGGACATCCTCTGCAACAACGCCTTCTTCGTTATTGGAAGGAAGGAGTGCAATCAGCTCCGCAACCTTTGCTCCTGCCTCCGCAGAACTGCCGACCACGACGGAAGAAAGTCCGGTATGTGCCGCATATTCAGCGCTTCCGGTCTCTTTTCCGATCAGGAAAGGCGCGTTGACAAACAGCTTGGACTGCCCCTTGACCGTAATAACAAGGTCGAACATTGCGGCAACAGTCGCTGCCATGCCTGCGCAAACGCCGTCGATTACCGCAATCTGCGGGATGACGCCGGAAGCATCGCTGACCGCCTTCAAAAGCTTTCCGTAGGCAGACATCACGCCCGCTCCGTCCGCAAGCACTGCCCCGTTGCTGTCGAAAATACCGACCACCGGCGCACCGTTTTTCATTGCCATCTGATAGAGCGCGGCAATTTTTTCTGCCTGCAATGCATCAAACGCACCCTTTTTCCGGTCGCTGTCCTGTGCGAATGCGTAAACCAGCTTCCCGCCGATTGCGCCGTAGCCGCAGACAACTCCGGTCAGATCCCCGTTTGCTCTTTTCACATAGGCTCCGGTCTCCACAAATGTGCCGGAATCGAAAAGCGCGGCGATCTTTTCACTGCCGATCGTTGTGCCCATCTCCATAAAGACACCCTCCAAAATCTGATATTTGACATCGGTATCGGATGTATTTTTTAAAAAATACCATCCTACCCCAGTTTAATGAAATTATATCACGGTTGTAATGCTTTGTCAACTGAGAAATGCATTTTTTTGCAGTTTTTATTTATAAATATAAAAAAGCCCGGAAAAAGAATCGTTCTCCGCGATTCCTTTTTCCGGCTTTTTTCATTTGTTTCAGAGAAGTTCCCCGGTCGATGGCTCTGTCCGATATTCCTCAATCATTTCCCGCGCCGCATCCCGTGCCGCGTCGGTAACCCGGATTCCTCCGAGAATCCGCGCGATCTCCGAAACCCGCTCCTCGCCGTCAAGCATCCGGATTTCCGTTTCTGCTCTTCCGTCGTGCTCGGTCTTACGGATAAGGTAATGTGTATCCGCCAACGATGCGATCTGTGCCGAATGCGTCACACAGAGTACCTGCCCTTCTCCCGCGCTTGCGTGCAGTTTGATTCCAACCTTGCGGGAGGTTTTGCCGGAAATTCCGGTGTCGATTTCATCAAAAATAACGGTATCAACGCCATCCCGATCATTCAGAACAGAGCGCAATGCCAGCATGATACGGGAAAGCTCTCCGCCGGATGCCGTCTTTTCCAATGGCAACAGCGGCTCTCCGGGATTGACCGCGATCAGGAACTCCGCGTTGTCGGCACCGGTTTCTCCCGGTTCGGTTCGGGAAACGCGGATTTCAAAACGGATCTTCGGCATATCCAGATACTGTAATGTATCAATAACATCTCCTGCAATCCGTCCCGCCGCATCCCGCCGGGCATCGGACAATACCTCCGCCGCCGCTATGGTCTCCTGCCGGTTGGCGGCAAGTTCCTGCTCCAGTTTTGCGGCTGTTTCATCCGCATCCTCCATCCTGGAAAGACGTTCGGCAGCCCGGCTCCGGAATTGCAGGATTTCCGCAATGCTGTTTCCGTATTTCCGTTTCAGTTTGGAGATGGCATCCAGCCTTCCCTCGATGCGGTCAATCCGCTCGGTCGGGTCTTCCCGGTCGTCGTCGGCATATCCTTCGGCAAGTGCCGAAATGTCCTCAATCTCTGCGGCAACGGCATCCAACCGCTCGGCAAGCACCTCGGTGTCCGGAATCAGCCCGCCAAGCGCATGCAATGCGTTTTGTGCACGGCGCACCAGCGCATATGCGTCTCCCTTTTCTCCATTGCGCAGGGCACGGCAGCAGATGCCGATCTGTCGGTTGATCTTTTCCAGATTGGAAAGACGGTCCCTCTCCCGGAGCAACGCTTCCTCCTCATTCTCCTTGAGGCGGAGCGCGTCGATATCGGCAATCTGATATTGCAGCATCTCACGCAGGCGAAGCTTTTCCGATTCATCACGGGAAAATTCCTGCAGCTTCTTTGCAGTTTCCTTCCAGCGCAGATAGGCATGTCGGTACGTCTCCATCTGCGGTTCCGTATGGGCATACGCGTCCAGCAGTTCCAGATATGCTCCCTTCTGCACCAGCTTCTGGTTGTCGTTCTGCCCGTGAATACTGATCAGCATGCGGGCAATCTCCCGCTGTACGGTCTGGGTAATGGTCTGACCGTCCAGGGTTGTCCGACTCTTTCCGTCCGCGCGCAAAGTACGGCAAAGCATCAGTGTTCCGTCCGGACAGGAAAAGCCCATTTCCGAAAGCCGTTCAATCACCTTCGGGGGAAGCTCTTCAAATACAGCGCTCACGCGCGCTTCCTCTTCACCGGAGCGGATCAGCTCCCGTGAAACGCGGTTTCCAAGCAGAAGATTGATGCCGTCGATGAGCATGGATTTTCCGGCTCCGGTCTCGCCGGTCAACACCGAAAACCCGTGCCCAAGCTCCAAATCCGCCCGCCGGATAACCGCAATATTTTCAATATGCAGAGAACGTAACATTTTCAGATATTCCTGACCAGGTTGTTCAGCTGGTCTGCAATCTCCTCTGCCGCACCGGTATCGCGCACGACAATCAGAATGGCATCATCGCCTGCCACACAGCCGAGAATTGCGGGAATGTTCATGGAATCGATCCCGACTGCAACCGCATTCGCCAGACCTGCATAGGTCTTGATAACAACCAGATTTCCCGCATTTGCCACACTGATGACAGAATCAATCATGGCGGAATTGAATTTTGCGGCGCCTGCCGTTTCGGTCTGCTTCGGGAGCACGTAACGATACGTTCCCTTGCCGGTTGTCATTTTGGAAATTTTCAGTTCCCGGATGTCCCTGGAGACCGTTGCCTGTGTGACATCAAAACCGTTTTCCCGCAGGCGTGCAATCAATTCGTCCTGTGTGTCGATCTCATATCTGGAAATCAGCTCCAGCAGTTTTTCCTGTCTTTTTCTCTTCATTTTGCACCATCTCCTTTTCCGGTTTCCTCCATCGGAAAATCATTCATCTTCTGACGGAGTTTGTGATAAAAGCCGCAGGGCTTGAGCCGGATCAGGCGGGTTTGCAGATCGGATTTGGTAATCCGTACCCGCTGATTCCGGTAAAGTTCAAAATTCATTTTTCCGTCCACCGTCAGATACAGCATTTTTTCCCGTGCACAGGTGTTCCGGATCTCCAGAACCGACCGGTCGGAAAAAATCATAGGTCTGGCAATAAACGAATGTGGGCAGATCGGTGTAACGCAGAAGCACGGAACCTGCGGATCCACCACGGCTCCTCCTGCGGACAGAGAATATGCCGTGGAGCCGGTCGGCGTTGCCACGATCAGTCCGTCTGCGCGATAGGAGGTCACGGGAATGCCGCTTTCGTAAAGCTCCAGATCCACAATCCGGGAAATGGAGCCGTTGGAAATAACCGCGTCATTGAGTGCGTAACAAAAAGATTTCAGCTCACCGGACGCGCTCAGTAGCTCCACGCGGAGCATGGAACGGGTCTCCAGCGTATATTCTCCGGTAAACAGGCGTTTCAATTGATCCAGTTCGGACAGTTCCAACTCCGCCATATAGCCGAGTCTTCCGAGATTGATTCCCAATACCGGGGTTCCCTTGAGCGCCGCGCGCCGCGCCGCCTCCAGAATGGTACCATCTCCCCCAAGAACGATCAGCACATTTGCTTCCGCGTAAACTGCCTCCAGCGGAAGATAAGAAAAGTCCGGTCTTGCCTTGTGTACCCGAAGCAGTTTTTCCCGGTTAAACGCAGCAATCAGAATTTTACAATCCTCGCCACTGAGGTGATCTGCCACGCGGAGTGCCGCATTTGCCTTTTCCTGAATGTTAAAGTTGGTAATCAATGCGATTTTCAGCATTGCGGTCTCTCCCTCCTCCGGAAACGTTTCCGGTAATTTTCAAAACGGTCTGTTCTGCCAGCGGAGTCCTTCCGGTGGCTTTTCTGCAAAAATGTGCCAGAAACTCCCGGTTTCCGTCTCCCCCGGTAATCGGAGAAGCAATCAGTCCGACCGGAACCAGCTCCGACTGCTCTGCTGCCGCAAAAACCTGCTCCACCGCTGCACGATGTGCCTTCGGGTCCCGCACGATTCCGCCCTTTCCGATCCATGCCTTTCCGACCTCAAACTGCGGTTTGATCAGGCAGACCGCTTCTCCGCTCTCGCGCAAAAGCTCCGGAAAACGCGGCAGAAGATATGTGGCAGAGATAAAAGAAACATCCATGACAATCAAATCCACGCGTTCTCCGGCAAGATCCTCCGGGGAAAGATTGCGGGCGTTCAGATGCTCTTTTGAAATCACGCGGGCATCGGCTGCCAGTTTTTCGGCAAGCTGTCCCTCCCCTGCATCCACTGCAAAAACCCGTGCCGCGCCGTGCTGCAGAAGGCAATCGGTAAAGCCGCCGGTGGAAGCGCCGATATCCAGTGCCGTTTTCCCCTCTACATCCAGGGAAAAGGCGTTCAATGCAGCTTCCAACTTCAGCCCTCCCCGTCCGACATAACGGAACGGATTCCGGATTTCCACCGCATGCTCTGTTTCCTCGTTCACAGGGTCTGATGCTTTTTTCAATACCTTTCCGTCCAGCGTCACGTTTCCGCCTTCAATCAGTTCCTTGGCTTTCTCTCTGCCGGAAACATACCCGCGGGAGGTCAGATACAGATCGGCTCTCATACGGCAAAGACAGGAATCAGCTGCAAAAGCAGTGCCGTCACAATTCCGGTCACGGCTCCGCAGACCACCTGCAAAGGGGTATGTCCGATCAATTCTTTGAAATGCACATCCAGATTCTCCTTGGAATCCCGGAACAGCGCCTCGATAATCTGATTGAGTGCGCGGGACTGCTTTCCGGTCTCCCGCCGGACGCCGGCGGCATCAATCATGACCACGATGCACAGCACCGCCGTGACGGCAAAGGTCACGGAACCAAAGCCGTCCCGCACCGCGCATGCCGTACAGAGCCCGCAAACCGATGCGGTATGGGAGCTCGGCATTCCGCCGGTTCCGAACAGCATTGCCCGGATGGAGAATTTCTGTACCCGGAAAATTCCGGTGAAAATCTTGATGATCTGTGCAACCAGCCACCCGGAGATGGCGGAAACCAGATAATAGTTGGTAAAAAAAGCTACCGCTGTATACATCTTTTTTGTTTTCTGCTTTCTCTGTTACTTCTTCCGGTTCAGAAGCCACTGTGCCAACGTGCAAAGGGCATCGGAATCCGGATATTTCCGGAGTGCTGCAATCGCGTCAGCCGTCAGGCGTTCCGCATAGAACTGCGCCTCCTCCAAGGTATAAAAGCTCATAAACGTGTTCTTTTTGTGCTCCGCGTCTACGCCGACATTCTTGCCGAGTGTTGCGGTGTCTCCGATCCGATCCAGCATGTCATCCACGATCTGAAAGCTGAGTCCGATTTTCTCTGCATAAGTAATCACATCCTCCATCCTGGGATCCTGGAAGGACACACCTGCCGCGAGGGCACCAAGCACTGCCGCCGCGCTCATCAGCGCTCCGGTCTTCAGAGAATGCAGTTTGAGAAGTTCATCCAGTGTCAGCTTTCTGCCCTCCCCGGTCAGATCCATAATCTGACCGCCGACCATGCCGTAACGTCCGGCACAACTGGCAAGATATGCGGTCGCCTTTGCGGCGGTCTCCGCACCTGCCGCCATGTTGGAAGCGGTGATTTCAAACGCGCCGGTCAGGAGAGCGTCTCCTGCCAGAAGTGCCGTGGACTCACCGAATACTTTATGGTTGGTCGGCTTGCCGCGGCGCAGGTCATCATCGTCCATGCAGGGCAGGTCGTCGTGGATCAGCGAATAGGTATGCACCATTTCCACCGCGCACGCGAACGGAAGCGCAACCTCTTCATTCCCGCCGAACATCCGGCAGAATTCCAGAACCAGTGTCGGGCGGATCCGTTTTCCCCCCGCAAAGAGGCTGTACTGCTCTGCCTGCAAAAGCACCGACAGATCCGGATCTTCCGTGTAGGTCTTTTTCATCCCGTTTTCCGTCAGCACCGCGTCCCGGTGCATCAGAAGCTCCAGTACCTCTTCCGTCATGCCTGATTCTCTCCTTTTGCAAAATCGACCTCTGCAACACTGCCGTCCGGTTGCAGTTGCAGCATCCGTACCTTCTGTTCCGCGGTCTCCAGCAATGTTGTGCAGGTGCGGATGAGCCCGATGCCCTCTTCGTACAGGCGCAGGGATTCCTCCAGCGAATCTCCGCCGCCCTCCAGCGTATGCAGAATCTCCTGTAAGCGCTCCATGGATGCCTCAAACGAAACCGTTTTCTTCATACCGTTAGTTCTTCTCCTCTCTGTCCGTGACGGATGCCGTTACGGCTCCGTCCGCAAAGCGCACACGGATTGTATCTCCCGGTGCAAGTGTTTCCGCGCGGGAAACGGTCTTCCCGTCCCTTGCGACAGCAGCATACCCGCGGGCAAGCACCGCCAGCGGGCTGAGTGCTTCCAACCTTCCGCCAAGGGACTCCGCAAGATGATGCTTTTCCTGCAACACCTTCGTCACAGAACGCTCCAATGCGTCCTCAGTCTGCATCAATCGCATCCGGTAGGAATCTGTCAACTGCTCCGGATGCAGGAAAATACCGGCGCCGGAAAGCTGTTGCAGGATCCGTTTTTCCTGTCCGATCTGCCGGGTCAGAAGCCCGGTCATTCGTGCCGCCGTTGCGGAAAGCGCCGCAAACAGTTCCGTGCGATCCGGTACCGCCAGCTCCGCCGCCGCAGACGGGGTTGGGGCACGGCAGTCCGCCGCAAAATCACAGATGGTAAAATCGCTCTCGTGCCCGACCGCCGAAATCACCGGAATCGGACTTGCGGCAACGGCGCGTGCCAGTTCTTCGTCATTGAACGCCCACAGATCCTCCGCCGATCCTCCGCCGCGTCCGAGAATAATGACATCAACGCACCGGGTTGCAGCAAAATAAGCAAGACCCGCAACCAGCTGTTCGGGTGCTTCCGCCCCCTGCACCTGCGCCGGATACAGCAGCATTTTCGCAAGCGGAAAGCGCCTGCCGAGAATGTTGATCATATCGTGTATGGCGGCGCCCGACGGAGAGGTAATGATGCCGATGCGCATTGGCATCTGCGGAAGCGGTCGCTTCCGCTCCTCGTCGAACAGTCCTTCTGCCGCAAGCTTCCGCCGGAGCTGTTCGAACCGCATTGCCAGCGCTCCCGCGCCGTCGGGTTGCAGACTGTCCGCATAAAGCTGATATTGCCCGCTGACCTCATACACGGAAATTCTTCCGTGCGCAATCACGTGCATTCCGTCCTGCGGAAGAAACGGCAGACGGGATGCATAACTCCGGAACATCACGGCGCGCAACTGCCCGGTTTCGTCCTTCAGAGAAAAGTACGCATGACCGGAAGCATAAAGCTTGAAGTTGGAAATCTCGCCGGAAACATACACATCGGAAAGCACCCGGTCGCCATCCAGAAGCATCTTCAGGTATTCATTGATTTCTGTCACCGAAAGTGCGGATTTTCCGACTGCCATATGTGATCCCTTCTCTTTTTCATTTTTTCACGTTTCCGCCGGGTGTTGTGCCTTTGCGGTCATCCGACAGAATTCCCACTCTGCTCCAGATACCTTCTGCGGCAGAGCAGTGCAATTCCGGCGGCATTGTCCGCAGAAAATGCCGGTTCGGCAAACCATGTATTTTTTCGTTTTCCGAGGAAGCGCTGCAACCCGCGGTTGCTCATAACGCCGCCTGCATATACGATCGGCAACTCCCCCTGGGACGCATCCAACGCCGCAGTCATTGCGGAAAGGGTTTTGCCGAGAAACGCGAACACGTAAGCACTGACGAATGCGGAATTTCCCGTTTCATGCCAAAGCTTCTCCGCCTGATTCTGAAGTCCCGAAAGATGGCAGCTTCCGTTCCGGACACAGACGCGCGGAGACGGGATTTTCCCTTGATACGTGTCGGCAAGCCGTTCCATTGCCGCTCCGCACGGGAACTTCAGCCCCATCATCACACCGGCACGGTCGATTGCCTGCCCGGCGTTCAGGTCTTCCGTTCCGGCAATCCGCGTTACCGAAAAGCCGCTCCCTGCCGGTTCCGCCAAAAGAACATCCGTGGTGCCTCCGGAGACATGGAATGCAGCGAATGGCTCCCGCAGAAGGTTCTCCGGAGCGCCGGAGGAATACACCGCCGCCATCAGGTGTCCTTCCTGATGGGAAAATTCAAAAAGCGGTGCGCCGCCAGCTCCTGCCGCGAAGCTTTGTGCCGCCGCGATGCCGGCAAGAAAGCACGGCATATAGGAATCCGCCGCAGGGCGCGGACGTGCGGAATAACCGACGGCAAGAACCCTGTTGCCGCGAAGCACCTCCGGTAGCTTTTGCATGACAGAAGGAAGGTTTTTGGTATGTGCAAAAACCGCGTCACTCTGACGTAGCCCGCACTCCCCCTCCCGTACCGGCAAAGGCATTTTGAGATTTGCAAGGATCTCTCCCTCTGCGGTACATACCGCCGCGGAAGTGGTATAATTGCTGGTGTCGATTCCGACAAAGCAGTCTGTCATTTTCCGCCTGCCGCCTCGATCTCGTCTTTGGCTCCGTTCAGAACGCCGTTGACAAACGCTTTCATTTTCGGATCATCAAATTTTTTGACAAGCTCGATTGCTTCGTTGATGGAAACCAGCAGCGGAATGGAATCCATATATTTCATCTCGTAGATGCAAAGCCGGATGGCACTGAGTGAAACCGGAGAAATCCGGCCGGGCTTCCATCCGTCGGAATGCCGGGCGATGATCTCATCCAGCTCTGCAAGGTGTTCCCGCACCCCGAAATACACCTCCCGGATGTACGGGTTCTCCATCAGCTCCCGGTTTTCCTTTGCTCTTGCATAAATTTCCGTTGCAGAATCCTCTCCGTGAAACTCCGTTTCAAACAGCAGACGAAACGCCTCTTCTCTGGCTTCTTTTCTCGTCATCACAATCTTTTCCTCTTGTCAAAAAGCTTCTTGCCGTTCCGGTGCCGAAAAAAGATAAAAAAGCCTTTCGGACATCGGTCGGCAGTTTCGGTACAGAAATACCCATTATGATATATTATACATCCGGTGTTTGGAAAAGTCAACACTCAAATGAATATTTCCCCTTCAAAATGAATAAAATGAAAGCACCAAATCATAGAAGGGAGAGTTCGGATGGCTTCCCGCGAAAGGAATTTTTTCGGCGTTTTTTTCCTGTTTCTGATCCTGTTTCTGTCCCTTTGCGGGCTTTTCTGCTATCTGTCCGCATCGGGAAATGTGGGAATTCCCGCGGAAGCCGATGCGCCCGCTTCTCATATCCGGGTTGTTGTTCTGGATGCAGGGCACGGCGGGGAGGACGGCGGTGCGGTTGCACCGGACGGAACCGCGGAGAAAGAGCTGAATCTTGCCGTTGCGGAACGCCTGCGCGCTCTGCTGGAGGCAAGCGGAATCCGGGTCGTCATGACCCGTGACAGCGACCGGATGCTGTATGACCCGGAATCAGATTACCAAGGAAAGAAAAAAGCGCTGGATCTGCTCGCCCGCCGCAGGATTGCAGAAGAAACGGAAAATGCCGTTTTTATCAGCATCCACATGAATATGTTCCCGTCGGATTCCTCCTGCCGGGGGCTTCAGGTCTGGTATTCTCCGAATCATCCTGGCTCCCGTCCGCTGGCAGAATCCGTTCAGAATTTTACGAAGGACTTTTTGCAACCGGAAAACCACCGGAAAGCCAAAAGCGCAACCTCCGGGATTTATCTTTTGCATCGCCTGCAGATCCCGGCGGTTCTGATTGAATGCGGATTTCTTTCCAATCCGGAGGAGCTGGCGCTTCTCTCTTCGCCAGAATATCAGGATACTCTGGCACTGAACCTTTTCCTTGCCATTATGGGGAGCCAGGATCCCCTTAAAAGCTCCTCTTAACGCTTCGGAAAAAGCACAGAAACGCCGGGTTCTCTGCTTTTTTCCGGCTGGTGATTGACATGTTTTTTCTTTTGTGATATAATACATCATATCGTTTTGATTTCAGTTCTATCGAAAGGACACATGATCAATCATGAAATGGACATCTCTCAATGATCTGCGGGAAAAATATCTCTCCTTCTTTGAATCCAAGGGGCATCTGCGCCTGCCCTCCTTCCCGCTGGTTCCCATCAACGATAAATCCCTTTTGCTTATCAATTCCGGAATGGCGCCGATGAAAAAGTTCTTCACCGGAGAAGAAGAGCCGCCCCGCCGCCGGGTCACAACCTGCCAGAAATGCATCCGGACACCGGATCTTGAACGGGTAGGTCATACGGCGCGACACGGCACCTTCTTTGAAATGCTCGGAAACTTTTCCTTTGGAGACTACTTCAAAGAAGAGGCAATTCCGTGGGCTTGGGAATTCCTGACCCAAACGCTGGAAATTCCGGAGAACCTTCTCTGGCCGTCCATCTATGAAAGCGACGAGGAAGCTTACGACATCTGGGCGAACAAGGTCGGGGTGAATCCCGCGCACATTGTCCGTCTCGGAAAAGCGGACAACTTCTGGGAGCACGGAACAGGTCCCTGCGGTCCCTGCTCCGAAATCTACTTTGACCGTGGTGAAAAATACGGCTGCGGTTCTCCGGACTGCAAGCCCGGCTGTGACTGCGACCGCTATATGGAAATCTGGAACAACGTCTTTTCCCAGTTCAACAACATGGGAGACGGCACCTATACGGAACTGGCGCAGAAGAACATTGATACCGGAATGGGTCTGGAGCGGCTTGCCTGCGTCATGCAGGGTGTGGACAACATGTTTGAGGTGGATACCAACCGCAAAATTCTGGACGCGGTCTGCGCGATTGCCGGAACCACCTACGGAACCGACAAAGACGCGGACATTTCCATCCGCGTCTGCACTGACCATATCAAGAGTTCCATGTTTATGATTGCGGACGGCGTAATTCCCTCCAATGAAGGGCGCGGATACGTCCTGCGCCGCATCATCCGCCGCGCCTGCAGACACGGAAAGCTGCTTGGCATCAACCACCCGTTCCTCGTGGAGCTGTGCCGGGTTGCCATGGGTGAAAATGAAGGTGCTTACCCCGAACTGAAAGAAAAGAAAGACTATATTCTCAAGGTCATTGCCATGGAGGAGGAGCGCTTTGATGCAACCATTGACTCCGGTCTTTCTATTCTGAATCATATCATTGCCGACACGAAAGCAGCCGGAAGTACAGTGGTTTCCGGCGAGGATACGTTCCGCCTGTATGACACCTTCGGGTTCCCGGTCGACCTGACCAAAGAGATTCTGGAGGAGGCGGGCATGACCGTCGATACCGAGCGCTTTGCCGCGCTGATGCAGGAGCAGAAGGTGCGTGCACGGGAAGCCCGTGCCGACATCAGCGGCTGGTCCGGTGCATCGAAAACGCTTTTGGCAGATCTTCCGAAAACCGAGTTCTGCGGTTATGAAACGCTGACGGCAGAGGCAAAGGTTCTTGCCATTCTGTCGGACGAGCTTTCGGTGGAAGAAATTACAGAGGGCGACTGCTCGGTCATTCTTGATACCACGCCTTTCTACGGTGAGGGAGGCGGACAGGTCGGCGACACCGGCGTATTACTTGCGGGAAATACGGAGCTTGCCGTGACAGACACCAGGAAAACCGACGGAGTCTATATTCATCTGTGCACGGTCCGTTCCGGCATTCTGAAGGTCGGAGACACGGTTACAGCAACCGTGGACGAGCATCGCCGTGCCGCCATCATGCGCAATCACTCCGCATGCCACCTGTTGCAGAGCGCTCTGCGGCGGGTGCTCGGAAACCATGTGGAGCAGTCCGGTTCCTATGTGTCCGATACCGTCTGCCGGTTTGACTTCACGCACTTTGCCGGTCTGACGCCGGAAGAGCTGGCAAAGACGGAAGCACTGGTCAACGAGGACATCCTTGCGGGTGAGGTCGGTTCGATGACCCCGATGCCCATTGAGGAAGCCAAAAAGCTGGGTGCCACCGCCCTGTTCGGCGAAAAATACGGAAAGATCGTCCGCGTCGTCCGGATGGGTGAGCATTCCATTGAGTTCTGCGGCGGTACACATGTGGATAATACGGCAAAGATCGGACTGTTCAAAATCCTTTCCGAATCCTCGGTTGCGGCAGGAATCCGCCGGATTGAAGCGGTCACGGGTGAAGGAGTTCTCCGCCTGTTGGCAGAGAAGAATGCTCTGATTGCCGAAACGGCAAAGGAGCTGAAGGTACAAAAACCGTCGGATCTTGCGCACCGCGCCGCTCAGTTGCAAAGTGAGCTTTCCTCCGCGAAGAAGGAAGTGGAAGCGTTGAATGCAAAGATTGCTACGGCAAAGCTTGCGCTTGTCATGGATGGTGCCGTGCAGATCGGAAAGATTCGTCTGGTTGCCGAGAATCTCGGAAACCAGCAGACCGATGTTGCGCGGGCGCTGGCAGATGAGATCAAGGCACGTTGCCCTGACACGGTTGCCGTACTTGCCGTTCACGACGACGGGAAGCTGAATTTCCTGGCAGTCGCCGGAAAGGATGCGGTTGCGGCAGGTGCCCATGCCGGACGCCTGGTTGGTGCTGTCGCCGCTGTGACCGGTGGTAAGGGTGGCGGACGCCCGGACAATGCGATGGCAGGCGGACGGGAGATTGCAAAAATTCCGGAAGCGCTTGCAGCCGCAAAGGATGTCCTGACCTCCATGCTGCACTGAGAAACGTCACACAATTGAAAGCGGGAACCGCTCCGGCGATTCCCGCTTTTTGATATCCGAACTTTTTTACAGTTCCATCAGGGAAACATATTTCCACTCGTTTCCGTCATCCGGAAGATAATATGTTTCAACGGAATACGGTGCAATGGTTCCCGCCAGCGGAATCCGGAGGGCATCTCCGGAAATGCGGAAAGTACTCTCCGTTCCGTCGGTTTCATAAATGCGGAGCACGGTTCCCGCTCCGTCCTCTGCGCGCTTCCATGCGGAAATCTGCACGTTGGCGCGGTTGCAAGTCATTCCTCGGAAGCAAAGCGGAAGGTTTCCCTCATGCCGGTTTTCGATCACCGGAACCGGCGGAGTATTGAAGAGTCGTGCCGCCCTGACCACCTCTGCCCAGCCGGATTCTCCATTGACGGGAAGAAACCGATAAGAAAAGGAATGCTCTCCCTGATCGGTAAAGCGGCTTTCCGCGTCTCTGCCGTTGCCGTGATCTCCGAAAATCGGACTGCGTACCACGGTCAGTTCCATGGCACTTTCCCGGACGGAAAAGCTATATTTGTTATCGTTGATGAGGGCACATCCGAAGTCCCGGTTCCGAACGGCAATCCAGCGATATCCCGGTTCCTCTTCCCCGTCGGTCGGACGTTCGATGACTCCGAAGGGAATTTCATAGAATGCACGCGGATCCGTTACCGTCGTTTCGAACCTCAGCTTCAATAGTTTGTGTTTTCCATGCCAGTCGATATATGCCTCTGTCCAAAATCCGGCGTTGCCATTCTCAAGGTGAAAATACTGCGTCAGCGTGGAATTTCCGTAGTGCTGAACCACCTTCATCGTACTGCGCACAATTCCGTTCTCGGTCAGAGTGAAGTCCGGATCGCCAAACATACCGATTTCCCGGTCGAAAAAATTCATCCCGTGCGACCATGTATCATGTTCGGTCTCGTCGATGACAACGGGAACCGCTCCGTTGCCGTGAAGAAATTCCCGGTCTGTTTCTTTTTCGTATACAGAAACAAGAAACCCGGTTTCCGGATCAAACGTCAGGCGCAGGCTCCGGTTCTCCAGCGTCGGAGGGGCGGACACCGGAAGCACGGGCGGATTTCCAGAACGCAGAACCGGGTCCGGCTCTGCTTCCTTTGGCGACAGCAAGGTATAAACCGAATAGCCGAACGCCGGAATTTCCGCACGGAACACGGTGTCATACCTTGCCCGGCAGCTACGGCTCTGGGAACGGACGTGTTGCATCGGGATCGCATTCCCGTCCCTGTCCGTCACGCCCTCTGCCTGACGGTTGACCCGCACCACCGTGGAAACGTCAAACGGCAGGCAATTGAACAGCACAACCGGAACGCCGGTTTCCGCAATATCCATGGTTCCGACCGCCCAGGAAATGCTTTGCAGAGCGTTGTTCTGCAGGCGTGCCGCCACAGACAGGCTCTCTCCGGTCATTTCCGCCGCGTCACGGTAAGCGTCCTCAATGGCACAGCCGCCGAAAATATCATGGAACTGACAGAACAGAGTTGGTTCCCACGCCCGTGCCAGCGCATCGGTTTCCACTGCTCTTCCGAGAAGAGCGGCAGAGAGCATTTGGCTCACTTCTGCCGAGAGCAGGCGGTTCTCCGCGCTCCGGATTGCTGTTTTGACGGCGGAAACGGCACTGTAGCATCCGGAGGCGTGGTGCTGAAGGTCATCGGCAACCACCGGAAGAAGTTCTTTTTCCTTTTCCGCTTCCGCGAAGAAATCCGAAAGGTCAGAGAAAATGCACTCTACCTCCGGGTGCTTCTCCCGGTAAGCCTGAATCAGCTCGATATTTCTTTTGGTCGGTCCGCCGCCGTGGTTTCCGACACCGTAAAAATACGGGAACGCCGTCGCCTGCGGATTCCGCTCCGCAAGGGATGCAAGATCCGCTTCCAGCTCCTCAAGAGAGCCGATGTTGTGACAGTACTTGTCCAACAGCCGACAGGCAATCACCTCCGAACCGTCCGGGGAACGCCAGCGGAAAAGATTGGCGGGCAATGTTTTTTCGTGCGGTTCCGGCCGCATGAAAGAATAATACCGCATTCCGGACTTTTGAAGAATCTGCGGAAGCATTCCGTTGTGACCAAAGGAATCCACATTGTATCCGACCTTGGCGGTCGTTCCGAATTTTTCGTAAAAATACCGCTGACCGTACAACGTCTGCCGTGCAAAGCCTTCTCCGCTTGGCAGATTGCAATCCGGTTGGACGATCCAACCGCCGACCGGAACAAACCTGCCCTCCTTTACGCGGTCGGTAATTTCCGAAAACATCTCCGGGTCAAAGGTTTCGATCCAGCGGAACACGGCGGTCGCGGAACAGACAAAACGGAATTCCGGATATTCCTTCATCCGATCCAGTGCGCTCCGGATGGTTGCTTTCGCTTCGGCAGACCCCTCCTGCCATCTCCACATCCAGACCGGATCCAGATGTGCGTTGCCGACAAAATAAATTTTTCGGATCATAGAGCTTCTCCTTATCGGAAATCAAAGTTCAAAACGGGATACAGGGATATACTACCGCATAATATCACACAATTCCTCCTTCTTTCTATCCTGTTTTTCTCAAAAACTACGATTTTTTTAAAAACAGAGATGCGGTTCGGAGAATTTTGTGATACAATAAAGCAGGAAAGAATTCCGATGGAGTCCTTTGAAGGAAGGAAGAATCAAATGAAAGAAATCAGAATGTTCCGTTCCAGTGAGCAGATCGGAAGCCCATGTCGCATCTCGGCGGTTTCCAAGACCTTTTGTGAGGAATCGCGTTTCCACTTTCATGATTATTTTGAAATCGAACTTGTGCTGGGAGGCAGCGGAAGGCAGGTTTTGAACGGAACGGAATATGTGCTGTGCCGGGGAATGCTGTACTTTCTGACCCCCGGTAGCTTTCACAACGTTCTTCCGGAACCGGAACTGCAACTAATCAATATCAGCTTTGAGGAAAGTCTGATTTCGCGTACGCTTCTCTCCCGCCTTCTGGAAATCGAAAGCCGGGAAAACCTCTGTTTTCTGCCCGGAGAAGAGGACGCGGAAAGTGCACGCATAGCTGCAACGCTTTTGTTGCGGGAAGCTGCACTTGTCGGTCAGGAGAAGATTTCTCCCGATTCTCTTTCCTGCCTGCAAAGTCTTTTGGAATACCTCCTTCTGCTTCTGCTCCGCTTTGCAGACCAACACGTTTCCTCTGCTACTACTGCCGACGCTTCCCTTTTCAACATCGGAATGCGTTATCTTTTTTCGCACTTTCAGGAAGACCCTCCGGTGGAGCGGATTGCGGCGGAGTGCGGCTACACGCCAAACCATTTCAGCCGGCTTTTTGCAAAACACACCGGGAAAACCTATTCGGATTTTCTGAACACCGTCCGGGTCAATCACGCGAGAACGCTGCTCTTTGCCACCGACCGCTCCCCGGTGGACGTCGCATTTGCCAGCGGTTTTTCCTCCGTCTCCAGCTTTTACCGGGTTTTCCGCGCGGAAAGCGGATGCACCCCGCAGGAATATCGGAAAATGCACGCAAAGCCGCAAAAATAAAGTCTCTTTCGGTAGGCAGAACTTGCTTTTTACGGTTTGATGTGCTAAAATAAAAGCAACTCATTTGGATAGTGCCGCTTTTCGGAGCACTGTTCCGTTATCTTTGGGAAGGAAAAAACCACATGGACAACATCATTCTGGAAGGCTCGATTTCCGTCAAAGCAGCCCTGGAAGCCGGGCGGCGGGAAATTTTTGAAATCTGCACGGACGGCAGGCATCCGGATCGCAACCGCGCCTACATTCTCCGCCTTGCCCATGCCGCAAAAATTCCTGTCAACGAATACTCCAAGGAGCACTTGGACAATCTGACCAGCGGAAGCTCACACGGCGGAATTGCCGCGCGTGCGGGCGAACGGCGCTATCAGACGATGGGAGAACTCCTCTCCGAAGAGCATCCTTTTTTTGCGCTTCTGGACGGAATTGAGGATCCGTACAACTTTGGCGGTGCTCTGCGCTCGCTCTGTGCCGCAGGAGTCAACGGAGTTCTGGTACCCGAACGAAACTGGTGCTCGGCTGACAACGTGGTAACCAAAGCCTCTGCCGGTGCCTCGGAGCGCCTTCCGATCCTTCCCGTAACCGACTGGGGAATGGTTCTGACCGGGTTGCGGCAGAGAGGAATCCGAATCCTCTGCGCGGAGCGGCGAAACGCGATTTCGCTCTATGATGCAGATATGACGGGAAAGGTACTCTTGGTCTTTGGCGGGGAACTGCGCGGTATTTCCGCCAAAATTCTTGCTTATGCGGATCAGTGCGTCTTTATCCCCTATGGGAGTGATTTCCGCAACGCACTTTCCGCAAATTCTGCCGCCGCTGTTTTTGCCTTTGAAGCGCTTCGCCAGCGCATGAAGTCAATTCCCCGGTAATCCGGAAACATAAATAAAGAGATCAATCCGGAACAAAATAAACAAAAACAAAGAAGAAGAGAAAATAAGAGAAATTATGAAAAACATTTCCTAAGCAGAGGTTTTAAGGCTTCGGGAACAAAGCTCCTGCCAGGAAAGGTCATGTGGTCAGCAAAATCCTGATCCAGAACTCTGCCGTCAGCATTATGCTGTTTTTCTTTGACAAAGGAGAGGAAATCAGCACGCATTCCTCCGATGGAGTCGCTTTTGTCACCTGTCTGGACGGAACCGGAAAGATCACGATCGACGGAGCGGAATATTTTCTCCATCCGGGAGAATCCATCGTCATGCCTGCCGGACATCCGCACGCGGTCTTCGGTGCTGAGCAGTTCAAAATGCTTTTGGCAGTGGTATTCTGAAATAACCGTGTTGGGTAGTGCCATCCTCGGACAGACTTCACCATAAGAACCGCCGCGGCGTAAAATACGCCGCGGCGGTTCTTTATTTGTGCGTCGTGACGGATGTACCGGTGGCATTTCCGGGTTGTATCCGCTGGGTTACGGCATTCAGCAAAGCCGTTCGTTCATTTGGCAGTCGTTCCTCCAGAACCTCCTCCAGCAATGCGTTCAGGAGTTCTCCGATCCGGCGCCCCGCCGGAATTCCGAGTGCCATCAGGTCATTTCCGTTCACGCAAAGGTCTTTCAGAGAAAGGCATTCATCCGCCTCCCGGATTTTCCGGATCGCCTCCGGAATCTCCTTCAGGACCTCGGGAGGGGAATTGTATCCTTCGGCGTGAGACAGGCGGTCACAGCGTTGCACCTCCAGAAGGCGCAGAATATCCTCATCGGAAAAGCGGCGCATCAGCCGTTTAAGAGATCGCGGCTCTGCGGACAGTGGCTGATCGTGGATAGCGACCAGTGCCGCAACCCGTTCCGTCGTATCGCGGCCAAAGCGAAGGCGGCGCAGGATCTGTTCCGTAAGCTCTGCTCCGGCGGCTCCATGCCCCCTGAAATGTCCGCCCTTTTTATCCTCGGTATAACATTGCGGTTTTCCGATATCGTGAAAGAACACCGTCAGGCGGACGATCAGATCCTCCGGTGCACAGGCAAGGGATTGCAGGGTATGCTCGTATACGTCATGGCAATGGTATTTGCTGTTTTGGTCAAAACCGATACAGCTTCGGAGCTCCGGGATGAACACCAAAATGACATCCGCAAATTCGCGTAACACGGGCATTGCCGCCGCGCCGCACAAAAGCTTGCAAAACTCTTCCCGAATCCGTTCCGGTGCGATGAAAGAAAGAAGGTTTGCGGAGCGGTGAACTGCCGAGGCGGTCTGTTTCTCCACCGAAAAGCCGAGCACCGAAGCAAAGCGAACCGCCCGCAGAATCCGCAGTCCGTCCTCGTCAAACCGCCGGGAAGGCTCACCGACACAGCGGATAACCCGATGCAACAAATCCGCCCTTCCTGCAAAAGGATCCGCAATTCCGCGCTCCGGATGATATGCCATCGCGTTTACGGTAAAGTCCCGCCGGGCAAGATCCTCCCGTAAGGTCTCTGAAAATGTCACCCGGATCGGGTGGCGATGGTCGGCGTACTCACCGTCATTCCGGTAGGTCGTAATCTCCACCGGGACTCCGCCGAGAAGGACGGTAACGGTTCCGTGTACCCTGCCCGTTTCAATCAGGCGGCAATCGGAAAAGGTTGCCTCAATCTGCTCCGGAAGCGCGGAGGTGGTAATGTCCCAATCGTTCGGTACTCTGCCAAGCAGGCTGTCGCGAACGCATCCGCCGACAACCCATGCTTCATATCCCGCCTGCTCCAGACGCCGGATTGCGGCATCGGCTTCTGCCGGAAGTATGATTTTTTTCGGTTCCATTGCATCTTCCCCCCCTTCCGGCAGGCTATAAAAACATTGATTTACGATTCCAGATGAAAAGCATGAACCGGATGGCGGCGTAGCAACATCAACAGCGCCATTCCGAGCACATATGCGGAAATCACTTCTCCGAGTCCGACCGACAAAAACAGGAACAAAAGCCCGTTTTCATCGTGATACGCAAATGCCAGCACCAGCGGAACGATTACGGTATTGGCAATGACCGTAGGAAGCGGCACCAACCATGGAAATTTCCGCAAAAGTCTTGCTCCTACAGCACCGAGAAGCGTGGCAAGAGTTCCGAACACAACGTCCTGCCAGACACCTCCGGTCAGCAGGTTGGAAACAAGGCAGCCGATGGTGACACCGGGGATCGCCGCCGGGGTAAAAAAAGGAAGCACACACAGCGCTTCCGATATCCGGCACTGTACGGCAGTGTTACCCAAGGGACCGATCAGAACGGTAATCACGGTATAAAGTGCACCGATGATTCCCGCCTGACAAACGTAGAGGACATAGTTCCGGTTCTGACTTCTTTTCATTCTTCAATTCTCCTTAGTTTTGTTTTTCGTGAGGATGGTTACGAACTCACGTATTTATTTTTCAGCCGCCTGTCGGTCTGCGTGCAGGACTCTTCCGATCTCGTCAACAATGCCATTGTAAAGATAGAGAGACCCAAGACAAACCAAAGGGACATGCTGTCTGATGCTTTCCCGAACCGCATCCTCCGCGGCTTCCGCAAGGGATGTGTAAGAATGCGCGGGAATTTTATGCTGGCAAAAGCAGTCGGCATAGCTTTCTGCATCCAAAGCGCGCGGATTTTCCGGCGTAACGGTAAAGGCTCTTTCCGTCACCGGCTCCAGCGCTCTGATCATGGAATCGTAATCCTTGTCCGCCATGACGCCGGACAGGAGATATACCTTTTGTTCCGGGAAATAGGTTTGGATGCTTCGAACCGCCTCTGTAACTCCCTGCGGATTATGTCCGCCGTCATAAAGAATTACAGGATTTTTGGAAAGCAATTCAAACCGCGCCATCCACCGCACATCGGAAAGTCCGCGGCGAATTGCTTCTTCCGAAAGCGTGACGATTCCCCGCTCCTGTAAAATATGAAGTGCCGTCAGGGCGGTCGCCGCATTCTGCGGCTGATAGGAACCGAGGAGAGACAGCCTCAGCCCCCGGTAATCCCGAAAGTCCATCACGGTGCCGTCCAGTGTTTGCTCAATCACCCGGCAGGAGGAACGGTCAACACCGTAAAACACCGCGTGCCGCTGCTCCGCAATGGAACGGATGGTCCGGCAGGCGGAGGTCTGGCATCCCCCGTAAAGTACCGGAACATTTTCCTTGACAATTCCCGCTTTTTCGGCGGCAATCGACTGAATGGTATTGCCCAACAGCTCGGTGTGGTCAAAATCCACACCGGTGATGACCGATATAACGGAAGTACGGATCAGGTTGGTCGGATCCAACCGTCCCCCGAGTCCGACCTCCAACACCACAAAATCCGGGTTTTTCCGGCGGTAATAGACAAACGCAATGGCGCAGATCAGCTCAAATTCCGTGGGAGTAATCGCGATCTGCTCCGCTTTTGCGCGGACGATTTCGGTAATTCCGGCAAGCTCGTCCTCCTCGATCATCGCCCCGTCCATCCGGATCCGTTCCCGGAAATTGCGGATATACGGAGAGGTGAAAAGTCCGACCCGATAGCCGCCGGCGCGGAGAACGGAATCCAGCATTGCCGAAACGCTTCCCTTGCCGTTGGTTCCGGCGATATGGAGAAAACGGAGCTCGTCCTGCGGATTTCCGAGCGCCTCCATCAGCGTGCGGATGCGCTCCAGTCCGGGGACTCCCCGGTGCCAACCGGCAGAGTGAATGTACGCAATAGCTTCGTCACAGTTCATGAAAAAATCCTTTTTATTGAATTTCGCTTTCGATACGCTCCCCGGAGCCGGTAATCACGCCGGCACGGATAAGGCTTTTCCGCAGCGGCGGGAGCAACAGAGGAATGATCGCAGAGGAAAGGACGGCACGGACAGCACCATTAAGAAAACGGAGCGGAACATTCACCGTCAGATATGCCAGATAATCAAACAGCCATGCGTCGAAAAAGGAAACACCGATATTGGCGGCGGTCAACAGAATTTCCGACGCAAAAATAACGGCGATCCGCTTCCATGTCTGCCCCTTCCCACGGCAAAGGCGGAAGAAAAGCGACGCAAACAATGCCTGAAGAATAACCGGAAGCATCCAGAGCGGGGTGGTTGCGGACATTCCATAGGGAGAGAGCAACTGCTCAAAGAAGGAGCCGCACAGTGCAACCGCAAAGGCATCGGCGGGGGTGAGCAGTGCCGCACACAAAAGAATCGGCAGGGATGCCCACGAAATTTCCAGCGTCAGCACCTTAAAGGAAAGAAGCGTGCTGAGGATGACAAACAGTGCCGCAAACAACGCGTCCAGAACCAGATGAACCAATGTTTTTTTTGCAATCATAGCAGAATTGTTTTTCATAAAAAATACCTCCTCTTCCACCCATATGGCAAAAAGGAGTCCTGCTATTTTATGGTCTCCGGTCAGCCGTATGAAGCGGGATGCAAAACACAGACCGCAAGAAACCTCGTTTCGGCTTCTATTCGTCCTCCCGGCAACTCCCCGTCCGGGCGGCACTCAGGATTTCTCCAACGCCTGTATTTTTACTCTTCAACAATAAAATGATTTTTGAATTTTTTGATGCTTTGTTCCGATTGGCGGAACGCAGGTCGGCGGTGCTCCGATGGCGGAATCCCGCCGCCCTGTTCCGGGAAAATCCCGGAGGTTATTTTTGTTCTTCATCCGAGGAATCTTCGATAGATCCCTCGTGCTTTTCATCCGTTCCATTTTCATCGGCATCGGACGGTTCTGCGTCAGCCGCTTCCTTTTTCTCACGCTCCAGGCGTTCCGCTTCCAGACGTGCCAAGCGCTCTTCGTTGTCTCGGCGGCTCTTTTCTGCCTTTTCCTCGGCAATTGCCTCCAGCTCCTCGACGGTTGCATTCTCCTTCATCGCAGCGGCAAACTGATCGCCGTCCATACTCTCATGCTTCAGGAGGTACTGTGCAACAAAGTGAAGGCGATCCATGTGCTCAGACAGAATCTTCTTGGCTTCTGTATAAGCGTCCGCAATCAGGCGGTGAACCTCCTCGTCGATGAGCGCTGCAGTCTGCTCGGAATAGTTTTTCCCGGAGCCATAGTCTCTGCCGAGGAATACCTCGTCGCTGGTGTGTTCGGAGCCGTACAAAACCATGCCGAGCTTATTGCTCATTCCGTAGCGGGTAACCATATTGCGGGCAATCTTGGTTGCCTGCTGAATGTCGGCGGAAGCGCCTGTGGAAATGTCGTCCATAATCAGTTCTTCCGCAATTCTGCCGCCGAGGCTCATCCGGATGCGATCCAGCATATCTCCGCGGGTGGTGTAGGAGGTATCCTCCTCCGGAACACTGACGGTAACACCGCCGGATCTTCCCGCCGGAACAATCGTGATATACTTGACGGGGTCGGTATTCTCGCAGTAGTAGGAAACGACCGCGTGACCGGCTTCGTGATATGCTGTCAGCTTGTTTTCCTTCTCGGTACGGATCTTGGACTTTTTCTGCGGTCCCAGAAGTGACTTCATAAAGGATTCCTCGATGTCATCCATACCGATCAGAGATTTGTTCTTCTTTGCAGCCAGAAGTGCCGCTTCGTTGAGCAGGTTAGCAAGATCGGCTCCGGTAAATCCAACCGTGCTTTGCGCAACTTTACGGAAATCCACCGACGCTTCCAGCGGTTTGTTGCGGGCGTGTACCTTGAGAATTGCTTCTCTGCCCTTCATATCCGGGTAGTTGACGGTCACCTGACGGTCAAACCGACCGGGACGGAGCAGTGCGGGGTCAAGAATGTCCGGGCGGTTGGTCGCCGCCATAACAATGATTCCATCGTGAGAACCAAAACCGTCCATCTCTACCAGCAACTGGTTCAGGGTCTGTTCCCGCTCGTCATGCCCGCCGCCGAGTCCGGCACCGCGGTGACGTCCGACGGCATCAATCTCGTCAATGAAAATGATGGACGCCGGAGACTTGCGCGCGGTCTCGAACAGATCCCGCACACGGGATGCGCCGACACCGACATACATCTCGACAAAATCGGAACCGGAAATGGAGTAGAACGGTACGCCGGCTTCTCCGGCAACCGCCTTGGCAAGCAGGGTTTTACCGGTACCGGGAGGGCCCACCAACAGCACGCCATGCGGAATTTTTGCGCCGAGCTTGGTAAACTTTGCGGGATCGCGCAAAAATTCCACGATCTCAACCAGCTCCTCTTTCTCCTCATCCGCTCCCGCAACATCCCGGAACAGCACCTTGTCTTTTTCGGAGTCGCCCGGAGTTTTGACCCGTGCCTTTCCGAAAGAATTGAATTTTCCGCCCTTTCCGTTGATTTGACTGAATGAGAAAATGTAGATGAAAACAATCAGCAGGATGATAAACAGCGTCGGCAGAAGGCTGACCCACCAAGGAAGCTGGGTCGCTGGCTCAAACCGGTAGGTGATCCCCTTTTCCTCCATGACGTCGGTGAACTGATAACGGAACCAGTCTACGCTTGCAACCGTATAGCTCTTTTGGGTTCCGTCCTTGAAGGTCAGGTAGACATTGCTGTCATTATCGACAAAGACCTCCTTGACCTCGTCCCCACGGAGGTATCCGCTGAGTTCGGAATCGGAACGGATCGCACCGGTTCCGGAATCCCGTGACAGCAGGGTGGAAAGCATCACAACGATGATGGCAATGATGATTCCGTAAAATAACAGCTCATGAAACAGACTTCGTTTTTTCATTCAGTTCCTCCATTTGCAGGGTACCCCCTCTTTATTGGTAAATCTTCGGCTTCAAAATGCCGATATAAGGAAGATTCCGGTATTTTTCATTGTAATCCAATCCATACCCGACCACGAATGCATCCGGAATTTCCATGCCGACATAATCCGCGTTCAACGCCACCTGCCGACGTTCCGGTTTATCCAGAAGCGTACAACACCGGACACTGTGTGCACCGCGGTTTTCCAGAAGCTGTGAAAGCTTTTGCAGGGTTCTGCCACTGTCGATAATATCCTCCACAATGATGACATCCGCGTCCCGCACATCCCGCTTCAGATCCAGATGTACCTGAATAAAGCCGGAAGTTTCGGTTCCGGCTCCGTAAGAGGAGACCTTCATAAACTCCATCTCACAGGGAATCGGAATCCGGCGGATCAGGTCAGTGGCAAACAGTACCGACCCCTTCAGTACGATCACAAAAACAAGTTCCCTGCCGCTTTCGGCATAATCCTCTGTAATCTGTTTTGCCAGACGGTCGCACAGCTCTCCGAGCTTTTTTTCGTCTGCCAGAATCTCCTGAATATCATCGCGCATCTGTTTTCCCATTTTGCCTGTCCTCCTGCGGCACAACTTCCTTGCTTTCCGATACCGCTCAGGCGGTGTCATGCACATCCCGGTTGCAAAAGCTTCGTGCTACGTGTTTGTCCGTAAAATCAAATTTAATTATATCAAATTTTTCCGTCGGAATTATACACGGTGCTATTGATAATTTGTGAACTTTTCTTATATTCCGTTATTTTCCTTTGCGGAATGGTGCGCGGATGGGATTTCCGGATTCGTAACCGCCGGAGTCCTTTCGCAGCGGGTTCCCCGTCTCGCACACAAAAAGCCATCCTGCGTAAAGGCAAGAAGCTTTCCGGGCAAAAGCACTTCTTCCCCATCCCGTCTTGCCTCGCACAGATGCAAAAGCGCTTCCAAATGTACCCGTTCCGCTCCTCTTCCACCGACCTGCTCCACCCACAGAAGCAATACTCTGCGGCGGATCGGCAATGCTGTTTGATTCAGTCGCTTCAGATCCAGGCAAAGCGGTTCCCCTGCTCCAAGCTCCCGCAGGGTCGTCTCTGCAACAGAAATAAGAAACGCTTCATCCTCCCGCAGTGTGTCACACATGGCGGCAATTCTCTCCTGCGGACGCTCAAAAAGCGCTTCCAACTCCGGCAAAATCTTCTGCCGGATGCGGTTTCTGGCATAGGAGATATCCGCATTGGTCGCATCTTCGACGTAGGAAAGCCTATTTCGGTCACAATAAGAGAGGATCTCCTGTCGGGTGCAATGCAAAAGCGGACGAACCAAAACACCCGTGCCAAACGCCCGACACGGGGAAATTCCGCAAAGTCCGTGAAGTCCTGTCCCGCGGGAAAGGCGGAACAAAACCGTCTCTGCCTGATCGTCCGCGTGGTGTGCCGTTACGAGAATCGGAAAATTCTCCCGTTCCATCAGATCCGAGAAAAAAGAATACCTGCAAAGTCTTGCCTCTTCCTCCACACTTCTTCCGCTTGCACGCACCATGGACGGAACATCCGCCTCCTTCAAAAAAAGCGGCACCCCGAACTCTGCCGCAAGAGCGCTGCAGAATTCCGCGTCGTGCACGGCATCCGCACCGCGGATGCCGTGATTGACGTGCGCCGCAACCAGCGGAAAACCGTATTTTTCCCGCTGACAGGAAAGCAGATGCAAAAGTGCAGTGGAATCCGCACCGCCGGACAGTGCCAGCAAAACCGGCGTTTCCGGCGGCAATTCTGCCAGCAGATGCGGAGGAAGCGCGCCCTTAAGGGGTTCTTTCTTCATGCGTTTTCTTCCTGTTCTTTATCAAGCGTAATAAATTTGGTAAACTGTCCGTTCCAGCCCATGGTCACGGTACCTGTGGAGCCATGGCGGTTTTTGGCAATGATGATCTCTGCGACGCTGGTATTCTGGTTTGCCTCATCGGTTTTATAGTATTCGCTACGGTAGAGGAAAATAACCGTATCGGCGTCCTGCTCGATGGCTCCGGAATCCCGCAGGTCGGAAAGCATCGGCTTTTTGTCCGTTCTCGACTCCGGTCCGCGGGAAAGCTGAGCACAACAAATAATCGGCACCATCAGCTCCTTCGCCATAATCTTGAGCGATCGGGAAATTTCGGAAACCTCCTGCACACGATTGTCCTTGAAATGGTCGCCGCTCATCAGTCCGAGGTAGTCGATGACCACCATTCCGAGATTCTTGACCCGACGCAGTTTTGCTTTCATTGCCGTTACGGTCATGCCGGAGGTATCGTCGATCAGAATATCACACCCTGCAAGTTCTCCTGCCGCCGCCGCCAGATGCTCCCAATCCTCCGGCTTCAGTTCTCCCGTCCGGAGCGAATAGCTGTTTACCAGCGCCTCGCTGGAAAGAATCCGGCTTACCAACTGCTCCGCTGACATTTCCAGAGAAAAGATACAGACGGTCTTTTTGGTTTGTTTTGCAACATTGGTGGCAATGTTCAGTGCAAAAGAGGTTTTTCCCATACCGGGACGTGCTCCGACCAGCACCAGATCACTCTTTCCCATCCCGGCAAGCACACGGTCAAGACCGGAAAAACCGGTCTGTGTCCCCTGTGTTGCCTCACGGTTGGTGTTCAGATCGCGCAGATGCCCGTAAACATCCCCGATCACCTCGCGAATGGAGCGGAAGTTCTTGGTGTCCCTTCCCTGTGCGATATCAAAAATCAGGTGCTCCGCATGATCCAGAATTGCCGTGACGGCTTCCTGCTCGGAATATGCGGATTCCGAGATCTCACTGCACGCGGAGATCAACTGGCGCAAAACGCTCTTTTCCTTGACGATATTGGCGTAATCCCGAACGTTCAAAGCATCCGGAACTGCGTCGGTCAGCGTTCGGATATAATCCTCACCACCGGATTTGTCATAAATTCCTTTGACCACCAGCATGTCGATCAACGTTACCACGTCGATCTCCCGGTTGGCAAGGAACAGTTCCCGCATGGCAAGGTAAATCTGTTTATGCTCTTCCAGATAAAAATCCTCGGCATGCAACAGATCTGCGACCTCGTTCAAAGCCGCAGGATCAATCAGAACAGAGCCAAGTAACGACTGCTCTGCCGGCATCGAAAACGGAAGTTTTCGGATCAGCTCATTTTCCATGCCGTTTATTTTTCACAGACCAGTACATAAAGCTTTGCCGTTACTTCCGGATAAAGCTTTACATCCAGCTCATACTTTCCGTATGCCTTGATCGGATCGGCAATCACAAGCTTCCGCTTATCCAGCACAATTCCGAAATCCGCTTCCAGCCGCTCGGCAATGTCCTTTGCCGTAACGGAGCCATACAGTCTGCCGTCTCCGCCGGAGGTTGCCGGAATCTTCACCAGAATTTCCTTCAGTTTCTCCGTCAGCGCCATCGCTTCCTTTTTTTCGGTCTCGATTTTGTGGATTCTCGCCGCTTCCTTTACCTTGACGTCATTGAGCGACTGAGCATCCGCCGCCTTTGCAAGCTTCCGCGGAATCAGAAAGTTCCGTCCGTACCCGTCGGAAACCTCAATCACGTCGTTCTTCTTTCCCTGACCTTTTACGTCTGCAAGTAAAATCACTTTCATGATGTATTCTCTCCGTTTTCGTTTTTTTCATCCTGCTGTCATTTTTTCAACAGCTGTAAGGCTCACGAGCATCAGCCGTCAGTCCGGCTGATACTCATGATCCATATAATCGTCCAGTGCCGCTTTCAGCTTTCTGCAGGCGGCTTCCAGTGAAATATGCGTCAGCCGTGCGCCTGCCATATCATAGTGACCGCCGCCGCCCAGCTTCTGCATAATGATCTGTACGTTGATTTTGTCCTGAGAACGAGCCGAAATCGTTACCACATCCTCCGCACGCAAAAGCGCGAACGACGCTTCGATTCCGTCAATCGTCATCAGCTTATCCGCCGCCTTTGCAACGGCGATGTTATCCTCCTCGGTTGCCGGATGATCGACGCTGAGCCACGTCAGTGCAATCTTATCGCGGTATGTCCGGGTTCGGCTGTCGATGTCGCAGGCGGTGAACAGATTGTTCATGGTCTCGGTAAAGAACCTCCGCACTACACCCGCATGGGCACCGCGCTCATAAAGGTACTCCACCGCGGCAAACGTCTGAATTCCGACGGCATTGGTAAAGTTCTTTGTATCCAGCATGACACCTGCCAACATCAGGTTCGCCTCTTCTTTCAGGAGGGATTCCCGATACGGACTGTACTCCAGCATTTCGCTGACCAGCTCGCTTGCGGAAGAAACACCGGGGCGGATATAGGTCATCAGCGGTTTGAATTCATACAGCTGATCCTGACGCCGGTGATGGTCGATAATGACAACCTGGCTGACGCATTTGAGCAGCTTCGGCATTTCGGTATTCAGAACATTATTGACATCGGTCATAATCAGAAGCGTATCCGGTCGCACCGCATCCAGCGCGGTTTCTCCGCTGATAAACATGGCACGGTATTCCGGCAAACCCTGCAGAAGGTCATAGCAGATCCGGAAGTTCATATGCTCCCGGTTTACCACAACCCGGATTTTGGACACGTCTCCGTCTCTTGCACAGATGGCAAGCCGCGCAAGTCCCACTGCCGAACCGATGCAATCATAGTCCGGTGCCCGATGTCCCATAATCAGCACATTGCCGGCATCCTTGATCAGGCGGCAGAGATGCTGGGAATTGATCCGGGAGGTAATGGTTGTGGAGCCTGCCATGGTATTGACTCTGCCTCCGTAAGCGGTAACGGACTTTCCGTCATTGACGGTTGCCTGATCGCCGCCCTTTTGCAGTGCGATATCCAAGGCGTCGCCCGCAGCACGCTCCTTGTCCTCAAAGCTTCCTTCAATGGCTCCGACACCGATAGAAACCGTTACGGGAAATGTATTGTCTCCGAGGCGAATGGATCGGACAGTATCCAGAATCGGAAATTTGTTGCGGATGTTTTGATCCAGCGCCGCACGGGTAAATACCAAAAGATACTTTTCACGCTCGTATTCCCGGAGCATTCCGCCGAACCCCGCAACCCATTCTTTCAGCTTTGCTTCGATCTCATTGACTGCCGTCCGATAACTGACCCGCACATACTGTGCAAGTTCCTGAAGGCTGTCGATGACAATATACGCCACGATCGGTTCTTCCTCGTATCTCTGACGGCGCAGATCCTCAATCTCCGTAATATCGTCAAAAATTACAAAATAATAATCCTTCCGGCGGGAGCGCATGATAAAGCAACGGAGGTTATAAACTCTCCCGTCGATCTCGGTATTCATCGGCTTGGTATGATCCGTCGGGACGCCGTCCTCATTTACGGTAATATTCGGAACCTGCCCACCGTTGCGGGCATAACTGATGATCTCCTTCATCGGTACCGTGCAAAAGCCGGATAGCGGCACATTGCACACCGGTGTCCGGAACTGCAGCAAATCCTGCAACGCTCCGCTGACCACCTTGACCATTCCGTCCTCACTGACAATGGCATACGGAATATCCACAATATATCGGAACATATCGCTGACCTCTGTTGTCATCAGCGCCGCAGAGTCGTTGGCAATCAGAATCTTGCCATATCGGCGCAGATACGCAGTCAGAAGGAACCCAACGCTCAGCAGATAAACCGCCGTCGCCGCGATCCCGTAATACCGTGCCTCTTCGGTATCCTGCACCAGATACATTGCGATTAATACGGTCAAAAGCATCAATGCACCAATGACTGCACTGATAATCAGCGGTGAGCGCAGATCCGTCCGAAAAGGAGAACGCACACCTTTCTTTTTTTGCATACTCTTCCCTCCTTATAAAAATCGGAGACCGGCGGCAGAGCGCGGATAGCCCGGAACGAAAAAAGAAATCCGCGGCCGGTTAAAAACAATGGAGTTATGACGTAGCCGACACAGTACTCTATTCTTCGCCGTGTGCCTTCAACGGTGTGGAGCAGATTCATCATCGGAATCGTCAGAGTCGGCATTTCTCTTCCTGCGGAGAATACCGGACAGCACACCGAAAGTACCGATCAAAGAAATCAACCGGAAGGCCTCCGTCCCGAGACAGCAGAACAGACACAGCAATCCGCACAGCAAAAGAAAATTTCCTTCTCCGCGTGTAGCCCGAAGAAAGCCGGAAAGTATTCCAAGTCCCAGCCGAAAAAATCCCGGAAGCAACATCAGAGACAGATTCCAGCAAAGTGCTCCAAAAAGTCCCTGCGGGGTTACAAAAAAGGTAACGGTCAAAGCAACTCCGTAAAGCAGAGCCGAAGTGCCGCTCATCCGGAATATTCTCATCTGTTCCGGAAGTCTGTCTCTCCAACCGCAACCATTGCAACAGAGTAACAAATAGGTATGCGTCAGATAGCCAAGCACGGCGCACAATCCGAGAACCGCTCCCGGGAAAACGCGGAAAGCGGAGGATATTACCTCGCGTAAAACGGTCACGTTCAGCACGCTCTTCAAAGTCTCCGCCGCGTTCCGGAATGCGTCACCGTTCTCCTTCGCGGCGGTTTCTTCCCAAAGCGTAATCAGACGGTCGCGCAGAAGCAATGCCGTTTGCAACAGCTCCTCCTGCAGGCGTTCCAGCAGATTGCCGAGTGCCGCGAAACTGACCTCGCCGTTGTTCCAAAGGAAAACCACCAGAGAGATCAATCCTGCCGCAAGATATCCGCCCGCCGTGAGGCAGGCCGCCGTAGTGCGCGGAAGCATGCAGAACATTGCAACAGATAAAAGCACAAGCACCGGAAGCATCAGAAGAATCGGCAGAACGGAAATATTTCCCGGAAGCAGCAAGACAAGCAAAACTGCCGAAAGCGGGATTGCAAGCATTCCATATGCTGCCGGCACTCTCATCGATATCAGTTCCCATACCATGGCGGCGCTTCCTGCGACAGCCGCACATATCAACGCCGCAGGAGTAACTCCAAAGAAAAGAAACAGGATCAGAATTCCGGCACAGACCGACACAATTGCAACGGCTACACGTGTCATAAAGGCGGTATAAAGAACAACCGCTGCCAGAAAAGCAACCGCAATTGCGGTATTATCCGGAAACACCGGAACCAAGTATGCAAAAAGCGCAAACAAAGCAGAAATCCATATCCTCAACGGTTCCGGGCGTGGAGAAAGCGTCTTATACAGCCGCGAAGGATCTTTCTTTTCTCTTTCTGCCGATTGTTCCATGCCTTCTCCCAGACTCTGACCGCCTATGCGCGGATTCCGTCAAAAAAATTCCTACTTTACTATTATAGCATACTTTTGTACTTTTGTAAACACTTCCGGTTTATTTTCTGCGGCGGACTTGTCCGATAGGAAAAATATGCTTTGCTGTTCAAAAACCACTCCGGAAAAGATACACCGCAAGCCCCGTTTGCCAAAGCAATCCAAGCAGATTGACTACCCAAAAATACCAGTGTTTTGTTTTATGACGGAACAGTAGCATTCCGGAAAGCGCACCGATCGAGCCACCGAAAAATCCGATCCAAAGGAGCGTCGCCTCCGGCGTTCGCCAATGCCGGGTCTTTGCCCTGCGTTTGTCTCCTCCGTACGCGGTCAGGGCAACCAGACCCATTCCCGCATAAAACAACAACAGCCACCGGAACATTTTCTCTCCCCCTTGTATGCGATCAACGCAAAAGATGCACTCCGCTTCATCAGAACTGCATTTATTCTACCAGAATGTTTCCGCAAAATCAAGGATTTTTTGTTTTTCCGTAAAGCGCAACTTTTGGCATTCCATTGAAAAGCCTTCCCTGCGCAAAAAAATCCTTTCAGCACTTGACAAAACCGTGAAAATGTTGTATACTACAAAATAGAAATCATTTTTTCTGTGGATGGTGCACAAACCAAAGGAGGCATTTCTATGAATCAGATCATCACAATCGGGCGGGAATTCGGAAGCGGTGGACGGGAGCTTGGAAAGCGGCTGTCCGATCTGCTCGGATTTGCGTATTACGATAAAGAGATCATTACGGAAATTGCCAAAAGAACACAGCTGGCAGAAGGTTATGTCAAACAGATTGTCGAGCAGAAGAGCGGCGTCTTTTATCCGATTACGGTCAGCCGTACTCTGCACGGCTCGATCGGGAACGATTATATGCTCCACCAGTACACCAAGGTATATGCAGAAAAAGCCAATGTCCTGCGGGAAATGGCAGACAAATCCGACTGCATTATTGTCGGTCGCTGTGCGGATTATATTCTGAGAGACCTGCACCCGATGCGTATTTTTGTATATGCGGATATGAATTTTAAGCTGAAGCGTTGCCGCGAAAAAGGCGAAGAGCATGATGAACATGACAATCTGAGCGACAAGCAATTACAAAAAAAGATTCTTTCCGTGGACAAAAACCGTGCAAAATATTATAGTTACTACACAGGTCAGAAATGGGGAGAGCGTTCCAACTATGATGTGTGTATCAACACCTCCGCAATTTCGGTCAAGGAATGTGCGGAAGCGTTGGCAATGACACTCCGTGACCGCAAAGCATAAAAATTCTCTTCTATGATTTCAAAAGCCCACCCCGAAGGTGCAGAATTCCGTTTTTTGCGGAGTTGTGTAATATCAGGGGCGGGCTTTTATGTATCCGGGTCTGTCACAGTTTCCGGAAAGCAATTACCGTTTGGCGAAAAGTCTTTTTCTCTGCCCGTGAAAATCCGGAACCGAATATAACAAGTCGGTTCCGGATTCTGGATTGTCTTATTTCAGGACGCTGCAGATGATACGAAGCCGAAGGCGGGGTGGCAGACAGTTCTAAAGCAACAGGAGCGAGGTGCGGTTGATGGTGTATGCAAAAGCCGGACGCTTCTTTTTAAGAATCTTTATCGCCTTTTCCGTAATCTTTTCCGGCGGAACTTTTCTCCGATAAAAAATCCGTCTGGACGGAAAACAAAGAAAAAGCACCGACGAAGTCGGGTTTCTTCGTCGGTGCAGAATGCAACCCCCGTTTTTACGCAGATACTGTATCCCACAGACCGTTTTCTCTCGAACAGGCGGTTGCCACCATTTATACGGAAGTTCCGAAAAGAATCCGGATCACGGTTTTCAGTTCTTCCGGCGGCTGGGCGGTCAGATGCAGTTCCTCACCCGTACGCGGATGAACAAAGCGCAATTCCCCTGCATGCAGACACTGTCCCTGAATCAGCCCTCTGTGATGTGCTTCAAATGCGGTATGGTTTCCGCCGTAGACATCATCGCCGAGGAGCGGATGCCCGACCGAGGAGAGATGCACCCTGATCTGATGGGTTCGACCCGTCTCCAGCTCACAGCGCAACAGGGAGAAGGCATTCCCGTCAGCATTTCCGCGGGCAAGCACCTTCCAGTGCGTCGTAGCTTCCCGCGCACCCGGATCCGTCGGGCGCAGGACTGCCATCCGTTTCCGGTCGGTCGGATGTCTGCCGATAGAAGCATTGACCGTGCCCGCGTCCTCGCGAAAATTCCCGATCGCCACGGCGGTATAGATTCGCCGGATGCGGTGTCCTTTGAGCTGTTCTGCCAAAGCAATGTGCGTTTCGTCGTTCTTGGCAACAACCAACAGTCCGCTGGTGTTTTTATCAATCCGGTGAACAATTCCCGGTCGGAGAACACCTCCGATTCCGGAAAGAGAGGTACCACAGTGGAACAGAAGCGCATTGACCAGCGTCCCGTCCGGATTTCCGGGTGCCGGATGTACCACCATGCCGCAGGGCTTATTGATAACAATCAGATCGCGATCCTCATACACCACGTCAAGCGGAATTTCCTGCGGTCGCGCTTCCGCTTCCAGAAGCTCCGGCAGACGGATTTCCACACGATCTCCGGCAGACAGCAGATATTTTTTAGGTACATTTGCTCCGTTGCAGGTAATTGCGCCCTCCTCAATCAGGCGAACCGCGGCAGAGCGTGTCAGCCCTCCCGTTTCCGCCGCATATTGATCCAGTCGCCGTCCCGCATCTTCTTCCTTGGCAAAAAGCACCTGCGGTGCGGTTCCTTTACTTTCCGTCATCCGTTTTCTTCTCTTCCTGCACCGGCGTTTCCTCCTTCGGAGCGCCGTCAACAGGCTGCTCCGCTTCCGGATTTTTTCCGGACGCTCCGTACGGTTCAGACGATTCCCGACCTGCCTCCGAAGCCGGCGACGGTACCTTTCCATTCTTTACCTCCCGGATCAGATCCAGAAGAAGATAGAGGATCAGAAGCCCTGCACCAATGCAGACAAAGGAATCCGCCACATTAAACACGGCAAAGTGAATCAGAGTAAAGTCGATAAAATCAACAACATAGCCCAAAAGTACCCGGTCGATCATGTTTCCGATCCCGCCGCCGATAATCATGGCAATTCCGATGGAAGCAAGGCGGGACTTGGGGCGGAAACGAATCAGATAAAACAAAAGTCCGGCAATGGCAACCGTGGAAAAAAGCATGAACACCCAGCGGTGATCCTTCAGCATTCCGAATGCCGCCCCCTCATTCTGCACATAGGTCAGGTGCAGAACGTTTTTCCAGATCGGAAAAGACGGTTCTCCCTGCAAAAAAATGACGGCAAGCCATTTGGTCAGCTGATCCAACGCGATGACGCCGACGATCACGGCAAACAACAAAATCATAAGCGGCTCCTTGCAATCTGTCCGGAAACGGGAGCATCCGCGACTTTTTTGTTCGGATCCTCCCGTATGTTCCGTTCTTTTATTTCAGAATCTCACGGCATCGTGCGCACAAAAATCCGCCGTCAGACGTGTGTTCTCCTTCGGTAGAATAGCTCCAGCAACGGTCGCATTTGCATCCGTCCGCCATTTCCACAAGTACGCCGACTCCGGAAAGTCCCTCGGTATGGGCTTCCGCGGGGGCAGTCTCCTCCCTGACGGCAACACCGGAAACGATGAACACTGCGTTGAGTTCTTTTCCGAATCCGCGCAACAGCTCCAGCATCTCCTGATCCTTGGTATACAGCGTAATCTTTGCCTCCAGCGACTTTCCGACCAGTTTTTCGGTGCGGGCAAGCTCCAGCGCCTTCATCACATCGTCGCGCATTCCGAACAGGCGGTTCCACTTCTCCGTCACGTCCGCAAAGCAGAGCGCCGGATCATAAGCGGGCATGTCGTTGAGGAAAACGCTCTCGCAGTGATCTGCTGCACAATGCGGAATTGCCTGCCACATTTCCTCTGCAGTAAAGCTGATCATGGGTGCCAACAGGCGGATGAGCCCGGAAAGAACAAAGTACATTGTGGTCTGTGCCGCGCGTCTCGGTTCCCCGTCCGCTTTCCCGGTATACACGCGATCCTTGGTAATGTCTACGTAAAGCTTGGAAAGCTCAGTGGTGCAGAAGTTGCAAATGGCATGGTATGCTACATGGAACTCAAACGTATCGTACGCAGTTCTGACCGTGCGGGTCAGGTCGTTCATAGAAGAAATCATCCAGCGGTCGATTTCCGGCAGGGTTTCAAACGGAAGCGCATCATGATCGGGATGAAAATCGCCAAGGTTGGCAATCAGAATCCGAACCGTATTCCGGATCTTGCGGTATGTGTCCGAAAGCTGTTTGAAAATCGGATCGGATACGCGCACATCCACCCGGTAATCAGAGGATGCAACCCAAAGACGGACGAGATCTGCTCCGTATTTCTGGATCATCTCGGTCGGGATAATGACATTGCCCAGCGACTTGTGCATTGCCTTCCCTTCCCCGTCCACGACCCAACCGTGCGTCAGTACCGTTTTGTAGGGAGCCTGTGCCTCACCCCGCGCGCCGACTGCCGTCAGAAGAGAGGACTGGAACCAACCGCGGTACTGATCTGCTCCCTCCAGATACATATCTGCCGGCCAACGATGCTCCGGGCGATCCTCCAGAACAACAAAATGCGAAGAACCGGAATCAAACCAGCCGTCAAGCGTGTCTGTTTCGGTGGTGAAATGAGTTCCTCCGCAGTGCGGGCAGGTAAATCCCTCCGGCAACAGCTCCCCGGCACTCTTTTCGTACCAGATATTTGAGCCGAAGCGGGTAAAGAGTTCGGAAACGTTTGCAATGGTCTCATCGGTGCAAACCGGCTTTTTGCAGTCGTTGCAATAAAATACCGGAATGGGCAGTCCCCAATGGCGTTGACGGGAAATGCACCAGTCGGCTCTCTCGCGCACCATGTTCCGAATCCGCTCACCGCCCCATTCGGGAAGCCACTGCACCTTGTCACAGGCGGCAATGGCATCGTCCTTGAATGCCTCCACCGAGCAGAACCACTGCGGTGTGGCGCGGAAGATGATCGGATTCTTACATCTCCAGCAATGCGGGTATTCGTGCTCGATTTCTTCGGACGCGAACAGTGCACCGCTTTCCTTCATATCGGCAAGAATTGCCTGATTGGATTCGTCATAGCGCAGTCCCGCAAACTTTCCGGCATCTGCGGTCTGGTATCCGCGGTCATCCACCGGCACCAACGGCGGCAGTCCGTAGCGGCGACAGGTCACGTTATCATCGGCTCCGAAACCGCCGGCGGTATGTACGCATCCGGTACCGCTGTCCATTGTGACATAATCCGCAACCACGACAAGGCTCTCCCGGTCAAGGAAGGGATGTTGCGCCGTCATATATTCAAAGTCCTGTCCGCGATAGGTGGCAAGCGTTTCATAACGCTCAACGCCGCCCTCCTTCATTGTCTTTTCGCAAAGTACCTCTGCGACAATGTAGCATTCTCCGTTCTCCGCACGGACAATCACATACGGCTCATTCGGATTGAGCGCGATTGCCTGGTTGCCGGGAAGCGTCCACGTGGTAGTGGTCCAGATGATGAAGTAGGTCTTGGAAGGATCGCACACACCCTTCAGCTTTCCCGCGTCATCCTTGATGCGGAATTTGACATAGATGGATGTGCATTTATCCGTCTGGTATTCAATCTCTGCTTCTGCCAGTGCCGTCTCATCCGAGGGGCACCAGTACACGGGCTTGAGCCCCTTGTAAATGTACCCTTTTTTGTACATCTCGCCGAACACCTGGACCTCCCGCCCCTCAAACTCGCGGTTCATGGTCAGGTACGGGTGATTCCAGTCGGCAGTAACACCGAGACGCACAAACTGTTCCCGCTGGATGCCAACAAAATTCTCGGCAAAGCGGTGGCAGGCATTCCGGAATTCCGGAATGGACATCTTTTTGCGATCCAGTTTATTCTGCTTGATGATGGCGGACTCGATCGGCATTCCATGGTTGTCCCAACCGGGAACATACGGAACCCGGTAACCGGACATCGCCTTGGATTTGTTGACAAAATCCTTGAGAATTTTGTTCATTGCCGTGCCCATATGAATGTTTCCGTTGGAAAAAGGAGGTCCGTCGTGCAGCATGAACAGCGGCTTTTCCGCGGCATTTTCCTGCATTTTTTTGTACAGGTCGATGGAGTCCCAGTATTTGAGCATCTCCGGCTCTCTCTGCGGCAGTCCCGCACGCATCGGGAAATCGGTTGCGGGGAGATTCAGTGTATTTGTATAATCCTTTGCCATAGTTCTTCTCCTGAAAAGTTCCTTTGTTCAGTTCTCTTGCAGTGTCAGGTTCAGCTTCCGGATAATAGTCTGCACCGCTTCATCCAGATAGTTGTTCTCCATCAGTTCAATCATTCCGCGATCCACAAGCGCTGTCAGCTTCGGGTCGATCGGAATGCGTGCCAACAGGTCATATCCAAAGGTTTTGGCAACCTCGCCGATATGGCTTTCGCCGAACACGTGAATCTCTTTGCCGCAGTCCGGACAGCGGACATAGCTCATATTTTCGACCAGCCCCAGCACCGGAACCTCCATAGCGCTTGCCATGTTTGCCGCTTTGCTGACAATCATGGAAACCAGATCCTGCGGGCTGGAAACAATGATAACGCCATCCAGCGGCAACGACTGGAACACGGTCAGCGGAACATCCCCCGTACCGGGAGGGCAATCCACCAGCAGAACGTCCGCATTCCAGATGGTATCCTTCCAGAACTGCTGTACGGTTCCCGCAATCAAAGCACCACGCCAGAGCACCGGCTTGGTTTCATCCTCGCCGAGAAGAAGATTGACGGACATCACGTCTATTCCGGTCTTGGAGGACGGCGGAATCATGCCGTGATCATCTCCATAAACATCGACCTTGTGCATTCCGAACGCCTTCGGGATGGACGGTCCCGTAATATCCGCGTCCAGAATTCCGACCTTATATCCTTCTCTTTGGAAAAGCACCGCCAGCATGGAGGTTACGAGCGACTTTCCGACTCCCCCTTTTCCGCTGACGATTCCGATGACGTGCTTTACCGTGCTCAATTCATTTGCGGGAATCTGCAAGCTCTGCGGCTTTTCGCGTGATGCGCATCCGGCAGAGCAGGAAGAACAATCATGCGTACATTCTTCTGCCATTTTCAACTTCCTCTCATCCTGAAAAATCTCAATAGTAGTATTATACACCGAAAACGGGTGAATTGCAAGCGTTTTGCAAAGGAATCCTCCGGGAAAGCAAAAAAATTCGCCTGTCCCGTTATTTTTCGGAATCCTTCCGCGTTTTTATTCCTGACCGATCAGGAAATGCAGAATATCGCGATAAATTTCTTCTCTTTCTTTTTCCAGCAAAAGCTCGTGTTTCTTGCCGGGATAGAGTTTTTTCCCGCTGACCTCATAGCCCCTCTTTTGCAGAAAACGCGCAAGGTGATCTACCTTTTCCGGACTTTGAATGACCGGATCGTCGGCACCCGCAATGATCAGAATTTTCAGCTCCGGGTGCGACACCTTCCAATCCCGCGTCCGGTACGCACGGTGCAGCAGGCGAAACAGGTTGAGATACCCGCTGACGGTAAAGGTATATCCGCAAAGCGGATCCTCGTGATACCGCTCGACCTCACCGCGGTCGCTGTTGAGCCATTCTCCTTCTTTGCGGTACCCCTTGTTATAGCTTCCGTCCGAAAGACGGTTGAGAAATGCACTGCGGTGGTGATCTCCGCGAAAAAGACGTGTCAGATGTGCCAGTACAATCGCCAGCCAGGAAAGCCCGTTATAGGTGGGGGGACCGCAAAGCACCAGCTTCTCGATTGCTCCGTCGTATTTTTTCAGATAATTTCTTGCCACGAGCGTCCCCATACTGTGGCTGAACAGGTATACGGGAAGCTCCGGGTAATGCTCTTTGACATAGAGCGTCACCTGATGCAGATCATTTACAATCCCGTCCGGGTCTGCAGTGTAAAAATAACCAAGATCTTCCGCTTTTCTGACGCTTGCACCATGTCCGCGATGATCGTGAATGATACAGATAAATCCGTTTTGGCTGAGGTATTCCATGAATCCGAAATACCGTTCCTTGTGTTCCGCCATTCCGTGGGAAATCTGGACGATTCCGCGCGGAGTTCCCGCAGGAACCGATATGGCAAGCTCCAAGGAAAGTCCGTCAAATGCCGAGGTAATGTGTTCGATTTTCATACAATTTCCTCCGTTCCTGTCTGATTCGGTATCTGCTTCTATTTTACCGCATTCCTGACAAAAAATCAACCAATAGTTTCTTGACAAGGCATTCTTTTTGTGATATACTTTTATCAGCACCAATGACAGACCCGGATATAAATACCTCAGCGGGCTACGCCCGGATTGGAGCATTTTATGACAAATCAGAAAATGGTCAACTATTTCAAAAAATGGGAAGGCGCCGCGTCATTCGGAATCGGGCTGATGGCAGCAGGGATTATTTGCCTTTGGATCGGTTTTGCCTATATCCTATTCCTTGCGCTGTTCGGGATGCTGTTTCTTCTGATAGGAGGTGCGCTGACCGTTTACGGAAATATGGGTCGGGCTTCCGGATCGGATCTCACCGACCGGATCCAACGGGAAAAAGAAGCAATCTCCTTTCCGGAACTGAAAGAAAATCCCGCTTTGCGCCGCCGATTACCGGCACGCCAGGAGCAGGTCAGTATGCACACCGCTGCTCCAAAAAAAGAAGATATTGAAACCGAATTTGACGGTTACGAATTTCACGACGGTCTGCTTTTCAAGCGGATGAAAAACGGTTCCTGGATTTCCTCGGAATACACCTGCGCCAAGCTGGAATTTCTCTCGGATGCGTTCTACATTAAGTCCCGCACATTCTCCTTCCTTTCCGATCAAGCAACAGAAAAAACGTATGATCTGCCGTTTTCCGAAATTCGTGATATTGTTGCGAATCGCAAAACGATTTCCGTTTCTTCCCCCCGTACCTCTTTCCGGACGCGGGTTTGCAGAATCTGCTTTTTACTGAAGGACGGAACCCATGTTGCTCTGCACCGGGACGATGATATTTATGCCGACGAGCTGGCGCAAAAGCTCAAAGCAAAAATGACGCAGAACTAAGCATTCCTTGATTTACAAAAAGCATCCGTTTTTTACTCTCAAAAAAGAGTGAAAAACGGATGCTTTTCTTCTTTTGAAGCAATTCAGGACAGGCAGGGGCACAGAAAATCCCTGCGCCCCTTGCCTTCGGTATTTCCGAAAATTACTTTTGCGTGAACAATCCGCGCTTGACGTAGCTGGTGTGCAGAATCTCATGTGCCTTGTGGCTGTTGGGTTCTCCGAAGAACTCATCATACAGCACCTTGACCGCAAGGTTATCCTGCGACTTCCGCAACTTTTCGTTGGCATCATCGTTGTACAGGACTGCAGCACGAACCGCACGCAGATCGATGCTGGCGCGAACGCTGGCAGGCTGGATTGGCTGACCGCCGCCGTTGACACATCCGCCGGGACATCCCATCACCTCGATGAACTGAACGTCCAGTTCCCCACTCTTTACCATATTAAGAAGTTTCTTTGCCATTCCCGTGCTGGAGGCAACCGCAACATTGACGGTCACGTCGCCAAGCTTATAGGATGCAGTCTTGATTCCTTCGGTACCGCGTACCTCCGGGAAGTCCACCTTCTCCAGCTTTTTACCGAGAATGATCTCCGCGGCATAGCGAAGCGCCGCTTCCATAACACCGCCGGTTGCGCCAAAGATCGCACCGGCACCGGATCCGATGGCAAACGGATCGTCAAATTCGGCATCGGGCAGTGCGCGGAAATCGATGCCTGCCTTTTTGATCATCCGACCGACCTCGCGGGTAGTGATGGCGTAATCCACATCCGGAACACCTGCCGCCGACTGATCGGGACGGGTGACCTCAAACTTCTTTGCCGTGCAGGGAATGGCAGACACCATCACGATGTCCTTCGGATCCCATCCCATCTTCTGTGCGTAGTAGGTCTTGACCACTGCGCCGAACATCTGCTGAGGAGACTTGCAGGTGGAAAGATTATCGGTGAATTCCGGGAAGTAGTGCTCGCAATACTTGATCCATCCGGGAGAGCAGGAGGTAATCATCGGAAGCGTTCCGTTGTTCTGAATTCTGCCAAGCAGTTCGGTTGCTTCCTCTACAATGGTAAGGTCTGCGGTCAGGTTCATATCATAGACCCCTTCAAAACCCAGTGCCTTGAGTGCCGCAACCATCTTGCCCTCGGTATCGGTTCCCGGCTCATAGCCGAAGCATTCACCGATCTGTGCGCGTACAGAAGGCGCTGCGCAGATCACCGTATGCTTGGAAGGATCCGCCAACGCGGCGAACACGCCGTCGGTATCGTCTCTCTCATACAGTGCACCGACCGGGCAGGCGACGATACACTGTCCGCAGTTGATGCAGGAGGTATCCGCCAATGCTTCCCCGAATGCGGAGCCGATGTAGGTATCAAAACCGCGGTTGTTGGCACCGATGACGCCGATCTGCTGTACCTTTGCGCAGGTTGCCACGCAACGACGGCAGAGGATGCACTTGTTATTATCACGGATGATCGGAGTCTTGTCATCAATCTCATAATGGTTGCTCTCCCCCTCAAAACGGGAGTATTCCACGCCGTATTCACGGCAGAGGGTCTGCAGCTCGCAGTTGGTGGAGCGCACGCAGGAAAGGCACTTCTTATCGTGGTTGGAAAGCAACAGCTCCAGATTCATCTTTCGGGAAGCGGCAATCTTGGGGGTGTTGGTCTTGATCTCCATTCCCTCCGTGCAGGGATAAACGCAGGCAGTAACCATACGCCACGGTCCCAGTGCGGGGCCGCGCATTTCTGCAACTTCCACGAGGCACAGACGACAGGCACCGATCTCATTGATATCCTTCAGGTAGCAAAGTGTCGGAATGTTGATGTTTGCTGCCTTGGCGGCTTCCAGAACCGTGGAACCCTTGGCAACGGATTGCTCCCTGCCGTTAATTTTTACTTTAATCATGTCCATTTGTCCACAATTCTCCTTTTCTTACTGTTTGGAAATTGCCTTGAACTTGCAGTTCGACAGGCATGCGCCGCACTTTACGCACTTCTTGGCGTCCACTGCCATGGATGCCAGTTTGTGTCCGGGGGCAATGTAGTCGGTTCTTGTGATGGCAGACGCCGGGCAGTTCTTGGCGCAGATTCCGCAACCGATGCACTTATCCGCATCGATGGTATACTGCAACAGCTTCTTACAGACGCCGGCAGGACACTTCTTGTCCACAATGTGTGCAACGTATTCGTCGCGGAAATACCGCAGAGTGGAAAGAACAGGGTTCGGAGCGGTCTGTCCGAGTCCGCACAGAGACGCGGATTTGATGTAATTTGCCAGCTCCTCCAGGCGATCCAGATCCTCCATCTCGCCGTTTCCGGAGATGATCTTATCCAAAATTTCCAGAAGTCTCTTGGTACCTACACGGCAAGGGGTGCACTTTCCGCAGGATTCATCCACAGTAAAATCAAGGAAAAAGCGTGCGATATCCACCATGCAGTTGTCCTCGTCCATGACGATCAATCCGCCGGAACCCATCATGGAACCGATGGCAATCAGGTTGTCATAGTCGATAGGTGTGTCAATCAGGTGTGCCGGAATGCATCCGCCGGAAGGTCCGCCGGTCTGCGCCGCTTTGAACTTCTTTCCGTTCGGAATACCGCCGCCGATCTCTTCGATGATGTGGCGCAGAGTGGTTCCCATCGGAACCTCGACAAGACCCGTATGCTTGATCTTACCGCCGAGTGCGAACACCTTGGTGCCCTTGGATTTCTCGGTTCCCATGGAAGCGAACCATGCGGCACCCTTATTGATGATCTGCGGGATGTTTGCATAGGTTTCCACGTTGTTGAGGATGGTGGGGCGCTCAAACAGACCCTTGACTGCGGGGAACGGAGGACGGGGACGCGGTTCGCCGCGCTTACCCTCGATGGAGGTCATCAGAGCGGTCTCCTCGCCGCAGACGAATGCGCCCGCGCCAAGACGAATATCCAGATTGAAATTGAATCCGGTTCCGAAAATATCATTTCCAAGCAAGCCGTATTTCTTTGCCTGATCGATTGCAATCTGCAAACGCTTGACGGCAATCGGATACTCCGCACGCACATAAACGTAACCCTGATCGGCTCCGATGGCATAGCCTGCAATTGCCATTGCTTCAATCAGTGCATGGGGGTCGCCCTCCAGAATGGAGCGATCCATGAATGCACCGGGGTCGCCCTCGTCCGCATTGCAACAGACATACTTCTGTACCTGACCGCGGTTTCCGGAAGCAAACTTCCACTTCATACCCGTCGGGAAGCCGGCACCGCCGCGTCCGCGCAGACCGGAATCCAGAATCGTCTGGATCACCTCGTCCGGGGTCATCTCGGTCAAAACCTTGCCAAGTGCGGTATAACCATCCATTGCGATGTATTCTTCGATATTTTCCGGGTCGATTACGCCGCAGTTGCGCAGTGCCACACGGTGCTGGGATTTGTAGAAGGTGGTATCGCTGAGAGAGACCTCGGCGTTCTCTGCCTTGTGTTCCTCGGAAACATCGTTGTAAACCAGTCTTTCCACCACACGTCCCTTGAGCAGGTGCTCTTCCACAATCTCCGCCACGTCCTTTTCGGTCACATGACTGTAAAATGTGCCGTCCGGGTAGACGATAACGACGGGACCGAGTGCACAAAGCCCGAAGCATCCGGTCTGAACGACCTTGATTTCGTCGGCAAGTCCCTGCTTTTCAATCTCGCTGTGAAAAGCTTCCTGAATCTTCTGGCTGCCGGACGAAGTACATCCCGTACCACCGCAGCACAATACATGAGCACGAATCATTCGTTGTTACCTCCGTCAGTCTTTCTTTTCATGGGCAAAGGTGTACTCTTCTACCACCTTGCCGCCTTTAATATGCTCTTTCAGAACCTTTTCCGCCTTTTCTGGAGTCATCTTGACATAGGTGACCTTTTCCTTGCCGGACTGGAACACCTCCACGACAGGCTCGTACTGACAGATACCGATGCAACCGGTCTGGGTAACCGTAACATTTTCCTCCAGTCCCTCCTGTGCAATGCCTTCAACGAAAGCGTTCAGGACAGGACGTGCGCCTGCGGCAATTCCGCAGGTTGCCATGCCGACGACGATACGGATGTCGTTGGTTCCTTCCCGAAGAAGAACCTTTTCTTTCATCTTCTCTCTGATTGCGGCAAGCTCTGCCAAAGATTTCATGATGTTTCTTTCCTTTCCTTATTTTGATGTTGAATGATTGATAATATGATTATGATCTTCGGACAGACCTTCGTACTGCTCCCGCAGACAGCCGTCAATCCATTTCATAATTTCGTAACTGCAAAGGGGAATCTCCTCTCCGAGGATTTCCCGAATCTGCCGGGTGTCCAGCGAAACCTCTCCCTGCTCTGTCCGATGGAGAAACAGAAAATCGATTTGCGGATTGCCCTGAATCAAAGTCTTTACCGTGGCGACGGTATCTCCTAACGGTGTACAATCGATGTGCCGCCGGAAAAAGGTTGCCGTGACCTCGGTTCCGTGTGTATCCGGAAACGCATCGCGCGGTCGGGAAGTAATGATGACCGTTCCTCCGGTCTGCTCCGCCGCAAGCTTCAGCAGCGGAATTCCGAGTCCGACCTTTCGCGTTGTTCGTGTGGTGCAAAAGGGATCCGTCACACGCTTCACCATTTCCTCCGACATTCCGCAGCCGTTGTCCGCAACGACCATGGTCAGAAGCTCCTCTGTTTCCGTAAGTTCCATCTTAACAAAAGTCGCCCCCGCCTTGACGGAATTTTCCGCAATGTCCAACAGGTTCAATGAAAGCTCTTTCATTTTCCTTCTCCTCTCAGCATTCGGAACAGTGCCCTTCGGATTTCTTCCGCCGGTGGTTCCTTTGCCGGAAGTCCGTTCAATTCGATGGTAGCCTCCGCGTCGCGGATCTCCCACAGAAAATGCGCATCAGAGCCGGTCAGGATTCTGCGGTCACGCAAAACCGGGTATCGGTCACAAAGTGCTTCTGTCCGTCCCGGATCCCGTACCTCCGCGCACAAAAACGGCAGTTCGGGAGGAAAAGCACCAAGCACAGCAAGAATTCCGTTGGAATCGCGGTCAATGTGGGCAGGATAAGAGATGCCGCCGTACCGCTCCATCCATGCAGGAAGCTCCTCTAAGGAAATGCGGGTCGCGTTCGGCAACAGATCCGCTTCCCTGCCGAGGATGTGATCCTCCTCGTCCATAAGAAGCTGCTCACCGAAAATGTCTTCCCGGTTCCGGATGCGTACCCGCATCCGATCCACCTCGTCGTTGAAGCAAAGCGCGTCCTCCAACCGTTCAAACAGACAAACCGCGTGAATGTCCTCCGCCGTGGTCAGCTCCATCCCCGCGACAGGGATAATGCCGTATTTTTCCGCCGCCGCAAAGAATGCGGGGCAGTTCCGGGCGGAATTGTGATCGGTCAGAGCGATAAGCTGTAAGCCGGCAAGTGATGCCATTCCCGCAATGTTTGCCGGTGTCATTTCCGCATCTCCGCAGGGGGAGAGGCAGGAATGCATGTGAAAATCGTAGTAAAAACGGCTCATTTCAGCAACCCGGACAGTGCCGCAGAAAGCCGGAATGCGGTCTCGTCTGCGGAGAAGAGATTGACACCCTTCTCCTGTGCCGTCCGCTGCACCTCTTCCGGTGGGAGAATCCCTTCCGCAAGAATGATACAGGAAACGTCCGCAAGAGCGGCAACCGCAACGATATTGATGTTGGACATGATGGTGATCCACGCCTGTCCTGCGCGTGCGCGTCCCATGACCCAGCTGAGCAGATCCCCGGTGTAGCCGCCGGTAATCTCTCTTTCCCCGTCCGGAACGGCAAGAGGGTTCAGAGACAAAGCGCTTGCAAGCTCATTGACCGTCATCGGCAGGTTCCTCCCGCTTTCGTTTTTTACCCGCACCCGAATTCCGTTTCACAATGCATCCGTCCCGGTTTCCGATTCCCCGAACAACATCCTCGGCAAATGCCCGGCAGGTAGGAGCACCGCAGGCACCACAATCGATTCCGGGAAGCTCCGCCCGCAGTCTCTGAATCTCCGACATCATCCGCAAAGACTCGCCGAAGTTTTCGCTCAGACGCTGAATGGGGCGGTAGACCGGCAGGCTATCAAAAAAAAAGGTTTCCGGGATGTATTCCCGTTCGCGTCCGTGCAGTCCCGTTTGCGTAATCGGGAGGTAGCGGCGCAGGGTTTGCAGTCTTGCTTTGGCAACAAACGGATTTTCCACCGCCATGGCACCACCGACGCAACCGCCGGGGCAGGCGTTCAGCTCGATGAATTCCAGTGCGGAAATATTTCCGTTGTCCAGCTGATCCAACACACGGTTGACATTCTCGATGCCGTCCGCCGCCAGATATTTGTCGTTGAAAATAGCCGAGGATTCGCCTCCGGAGGTTGCCCAGCTGATGCCGATGACGCCGGATCGGGACAACGCCGCAGGCATCTTCCCGCGCCGCATCACATTCAGCAGGCTGAAATAAATATCGCTGATGGAAAGCACCTCGTCCACCTCGCTCCGGTAATCCCCGAAGCCGTTTCTGACATAACTGACCTTTGCAGGACAGGGAGAAATAAAGCAGACGCAGATGTCCTCTTCCGTCAGCTCCGGGTGCTCCCTTCTCGCTCTTGCCTTTGCAAGCTTTGCCGCAATCTCCATCGGCGGTAACAGCTGCATGATATGATCCTTCAGTGCCGGATACCGCAGGGAGATCAGCCGCAGCACCACAGGGCACGCGGAGCTGATGACCGGTCGGGTAATCCCTTCTGTTTTGAGATAAAGTCTTGTGTATGCCGAAACCAGTTCGGCTGCCTGAGAAACCTCATACACATCGTCAAATCCAATGTCAAGCAACCCCTGAAGGACATAATCCACATCCTCCAGATCCTCAAACTGACCGTACAGCGTCGGTGCCGGAAGAGCGATCTTCCACTTCCGTTTCAAAACGCCCTCCAAGCGGCTGTAGGTTGCCTTTTTGGCGTGATTCGGGCAGTTCCGGATACATACACCGCAGTCAATACAACGCTCGGGGGCAATCTGTGCGCGCCCCTGGCGGATGCGGATTGCTTCCGTCGGACAGTGCTTCAGGCAGGTGGTGCATCCCGTACATCGGGATATATCAAGAGAAACCGAATGCTCATACGAATTCATGGTATCGTTTCCTTTCCGCCGGAAGTGCGGTTCAGAGCCGTACTGTCATAGTGATCCTTGTCCCCTGTCCCGGCTTTGAATCAATCTGCATGGAATCGGTATAGCGTTTCATATTGGGAAGTCCCATGCCGGCTCCGAATCCGAGAGACCGGACGCTGTCCGGCGCCGTGGAATATCCCTCCTGCATTGCCAGTTCAATATCCGCAATTCCGGGACCCTGATCGTCCAGATGAATCTCGATCCGATCCTCACAGATCAGCACCGTCGCATCTCCGCCGCCGGCGTGAATGACCATGTTGATTTCTCCTTCATACATGGCAATGGAAACCTTGCGGATGGTCTCCGGAGCGATCCCAAGCTGGCGCAGGGTCTTCTTTACCTGCACGGATGCCTGACCCGCCGATGTAAAATCCTCTCCGTCCACGGTATAATGAAGTCTGATTGCTTCGTTCATTCCGCTGCTCCGTTTGCACCGAGTCCTGCGGCATAGAGCTTTCCGCAAGCCTCATACATTCTTTTTTTCGTCTTCAGCAGTACCATTCCGCCTTCTTCCGCAAGGCGGATCATTTCCTCGGTCGGTCCCTTGGCGCGGACAAAGACAATACAGATCATGTCCATCATCTCGGCGGTACGAACTACCTGAGAGTTGACAAGTCCCGTCAGAAGCACCGCCTGATCCTTGACATACGCAAGCACGTCACTCATCATGTCGCTCCCGCAGGCGGAAGAAACCTCCCGATCCATCAACTCTTCTCCGCAGACAATTTCCGCGTCCAGCAATTTTCTGATTTCGCAGATCTTCATCACTCGGTACCGTGAAAGGGCGCTGAATCAGACGTATTTTGCAAGGATGGTATCCACATCCTTGACCGTCAGTCTTCCGTAAACCTCACCGTTTACCGTCAGTACCGGTGCCAGACCGCAGGCGCCGATGCACCGCGTGGCTTCCACGGAATATCTTCCGTCCGGAGAAGTGCTTCCGACCGCCACATTCAGTTTCTTGGAAATTTCCTCAATGATGGCGCCGGAGCCTTTGACATAGCATGCCGTTCCAAGACATACCGCAATTGCATACTGTCCGTCCGGATTCAGCTTGAACTGCGCATAGAACGACGCAATTCCGAAGATCTCTTCGAGAGAAACACCGGTCTTCTCGGCAATGATCTTCTGAACCTCAATCGGAAGGTAGCCGTAAATCCCCTGTGCCTCCTGCAGAATCGGCATCATGGATCCCTTCTCGCCGGCATGCTTTTCGATGACGGCAAGCAGTTGTTCCTCCTGCTCTTTGGTCCCGTGAAAATCGACCGTAGTCAATTTCTTTTTCATAAGTCCAAAAACCTCCTGAAATATTTTCTGACCGCGGACAGTTTGCCAAACCCGGAAGCGCAAAATCTCCCCAAAGGCTCGCTGTTCGCATACATGGACATTTTATTATACTATATTATCTTATAAAAATCTATAGTTTTTCGAAAAAAAACAAAGAAATTCCGTCCTTTTTTCCTGATTTTCGCCGGTCGCTTCCTTTTTTGCCCTTTTTTCTGAAAAATATCCCGAAATCAAAAAACGGGAACCCCGTTTTCGGGATTCTCCGTTTTTCAAAGTCAAGGGATTTCCACTCTCTCAGTGCCGAAGGAGGAAGCGAATGGATTCCTCCACCCAAGAGGCAGACGCATACGGACGATCCGGCGCCTGACCGAACCCACTGACGTAGTTGCCGAGACAGCTTCCGTGACCTCCGTTCTCGTAGATATGTACCTCGAACGGAATCCGGTTTCGTCGCATTGCCGCCGCAAAAAGGAGACTGCACTCTGCGGAAACGCCGTCGTCCTCGGCGGTGTGCCAAAGAAAAGCAGGCGGTGTATCCGCTCCGACCCGGCGATCCAGAGAAAGAAGCTCCCGCATCTCTGCGGTATCGTTTTTCCCGAGAAGATTCCGGTAGGAGTCTTTATGGCTTTCATACGTGAGCACCGGGTAGGAAAGCACCATTGCATCCGGTCGGTATTGCGCTCTCTCGCCCTCCAGCATTCCGTCAAGGCAGGAATGGTCCCAGAGCGTTCCGGTGCACCCTGCCAGATGTCCGCCCGCGGAAAAACCGCAGACCGAAATCCTATGCGGATCAATCCCGTAATCCTTCGCGTGATCCCGTACTGTTCGGATTACGGTCAGCGCCTCCAGGAGCGCCTGCGGAAACCGTGCCGGTGCGACGCTGTAATCCAAAACAAACGCGCAGAATCCCGCCGCCAGATATTGCAGGGCGATCGGCTCCGCTTCTCCGGGATAGGTCATCGCATATCCCCCGCCCGGAAAGACCAGAACCGCCGGACGGTTTTCCTGATAAAACGCCTTGGGCGCGGCATCCGGAAGATAGCTCCGGAGCGGTACCTCCCGCGTTCCCACCCGGATGGGTTCTGTAAAGAATCTCATAATTTTACTCCTTCGCCAAACAGTAAAAGTTTTTATGTCAAGGTTCAATCAAAGAAAAAGATGCTTCGGCAGCCCCTTTTCAAACACAACCTCAGGCTCTCCCTCAATCAGCGGGAGCAGATAATTGCAACATGCATCGGTCACGTGATTTCCCTCCGCATTGATAAAGCAATCCTCCACGCACCGGATGCGGTTTGCAATTTTCGCGACATCCGACGAGTCGATTTCCACCCGGTACGGCTCCTCCGAAATCCGGCGAATGACCATCATTCTCCGGTTGATTCCTTCTCCAGCCGCCCTGACAGCACTCTTTCCAACCAGCACCGACTCGCGCAGGTCGGTTGCAGATGCCATATGAGCCGCACACCGCTGTGGCAGATTCAGCTCAATGGAACGCACCTTACAGCCGATTTCCGCCTTGACCGCAAGTTCCAACGCTTTCCCGGTTCCGGCAAGGTAGGCATGTCCGAAGGCATCGGTGGCTCCGCTCTGGGTTCCTTCTCCCACGTACCTCCCGTCAGCAAAGCGCAAGCCTTCCGATACCGCAACCACCACGTTCGGATGCCGTTCCAATGCAGCACGTACGTCACGGAAGAACGCATCAAGATCAAAGGTCCTTTCCGGCAGATACACCAAATCCGGTTCGGTTCCGTTGACCACCCGTCCGATGGCGGAGGCGGCAGTGAGCCACCCGGCATCCCTGCCCATGACCTCTATGATGGTGACGGCGGGAATCCGGTAAACGGCACAATCCCGCAGAATCTCCTGCGTGGTGACGGCAATGTATTTCGCGGCAGAGCCAAAGCCGGGTGTATGATCGGTTCCGACCAGATCATTGTCGATGGTTTTCGGGATTCCGAGCACCACCATCTCATAATCGTGCGCCTCGGTATACGCGGAAAGCTTTGCCACGGTATCCATGGAATCGTTTCCGCCGATATAGAAGAAATAACGAATGTCGTATTTGCGGAATACGGAAATCAGCGTCTCATAAAATGCCTCATTTCCCTCCGGAACCGGAAGCTTTTTCCGGCAGGAGCCGAGAGCCGCCGCCGGCGTCTGCTCCAAAAGGTGAAGCTTTTCCTCCGTATCAAAAAAAGCACTCAGATTGACAAGGTTCTCCTGCATCAGTCCTTCGATCCCATTGCGCATTCCGTAAAGCGTTCCGATTTTCCCGCCGTCCGAATGCTCCGCGACCCCGCGGATGACCCCGGCGAGCGTTGCATTGATTGCTGCAGTGGGGCCGCCGCTCTGACCGACCACCGCATTTCCGTAAAGTTCATGTTTCATCTTTTTTCTCTCAGCATTTCGTATTTTTTGATTCCGACACATCCGTCGTTCACAGGACGAACGTCTTCAGCGCTTTGATTGCCGCGCCGTCGTTATACATTCCAACCTCTCCGACGGCAAAAAAATCCCCTCCGGCGTCACAAAGACGCGCACGGCTTCCCACCGGCAGATCAGCACCGATTTTTTTCAGGTAAATTTCGCATCCGCTCCGGCACAGCTTTTCATAAAACGCCGGAAGGCGGAGGGATGGGAGGCTTTGGAACAGAGCCTCGGTCGGAATCAGCAGTGCCTGCCGCTCCTCCGGCGTCATTTCCTCCAGTTCCGCTGCCGTATGGGCTTCCCGGATGGAAAAGCCGCCGGTTTCCGTCCGCTCCAGCGATGCCATAACGCCGCCGCACCCAAGCGCCCGTCCCATATCGGCGCAAAGCGTCCGGATGTAGGTTCCGCCGGAACAATGCACCTCCAGAAGATAACTGTCCGCGCGGTCAGTCGGTTGCACCGTCAGTGAGAAAACGGTAATCTCTCTCGGTTTCCGCTCAATGACCTCTCCCTGCCGCGCAAGATCCACAAGTTTCTTTCCGTTGACCTTCAGTGCGCTGTACATCGGAGGAATCTGTGCGATGGTACCGCAAAATTCCGGCACAATCCGTGCAACCTCCTCCGCCGTCGGCAAGCGGTCGCACTCTGTCAGCTTCGTTCCGGTGATGTCCTCCGTATCCGTGGTAAGTCCCAGGCGCAATTCGGCGCGATACCGCTTGCTGTCGGAGGTGAGGTATTCCGCCGCCTTGGCAGCCCTGCCGATCAAAACCACCAATACGCCCGTCGCCATGGGATCCAGCGTTCCGGTATGCCCTACGCGGCGCGTTCCGTACAGTCGGCGAATCCGGTTTACAATATCGTGGGAAGTCACGCCGGCATGCTTGTTGACAATCAACACCCCGCTTGGCTCCGCCGTCGTACCGCATGCCGGAACCATCGTTTCTTCCGGTATTTTCACGTCAGTCCCCTTTCTTTTGTCCGGAAAGGATCAGTTCCTCTGTCGGACGTTTTCTGACATAGTGAACGCCGTTTTCCCGGTAATAATCTACGTTTCCGTCATCGGTTTCAGCAACAAGCTCCACTCTCTCGTCCGGCTTTCCGAGCGCCAGAACCAGCTTGGGAACAATTCCGTCCGGAAGTTCGAGCGCCACGCTCAGCTCCTGCGGCCGGAAGGAGCCGTTCATGCACCCTCCGTAGCCCGCTTCTGCCGCCGCCAGCATAATGGTCTGCGCGGCAATGCCGACATCCTTGTCAAAGTCTGCCGCGTGGGGCGTGATTCCGGTGTCAGCACAAATGACAATATACGCGGTCGGCTCGTGTCCCGCGGGCGGCAAATGAATGTCACGAAGTTTTCCCGCCCAACGGGTCAGGGAGAGTACGTGCGCACATTCTTCTCCGTCAAGCACCATGCGGAATTTCAGTACCTGAAGATTGATGCTGGACGGGCAAAAGCGCACGTCGGAAATCCAGTCCCGCAGCTGTTCTTCGGACAGCGGAACGTTCCTGTCAAAGCTCCGGTAGCTCCGGCTTTTTTGCAGTAATTCTTTCAGCATGTTTCCTCCTTAAAACCGTCCCCACGCAGAATAAATCACCTGACCCTGTGCGGAAAAATTCCGTTCGTATTCGGTCATAACGTTCTCTGCCGCCTTTTCGGAACGGTGCAGATCTCTTGTCTGCCATTCCACGGTCAGTCCGCACTTGGCAAACTCTTCAAGGCTGAAATCAAACAACCCCTCATTATCGGTTTTGAGATAGAGCATTCCGCCGGGACGGAGAATTTTACGGTACAATTGCAAAAATCCCTCATGGGTCAGGCGACGCTTGGCGTACCCTTTCTTCGGCCACGGATCGCTGAAATTCAGATACAGCGCTTCAATGGAGTGCGGCGAAAACCATTCGGTCAGATTTCTTGCGTCTCCGATCAGAAACCGCAGGTTATCCGGTCGGTCCTTTGCACTCGCCATCGCCTTTTCCAGCGCAAGGCAGGCGACATCCGAGACGCGCTCCATGGCGATCCAGGAATACTCCGGATGCTTTGCCGCCATACCGACCGCAAAATCTCCCTTGCCGCACCCGATCTCAAGGCAAACCGGGCGATTCACTGAAAAATAGGTCTTCGGTTCTGTCGGTGTGACCTTCGTTTCTGCATCCGATCCGCCCACCGGCTTCGGCGGCTGAATCAGCAACTCCGCGCATGCGGCAATCCGTTCGGCGCCGTGCTTCTTTCTTCTCATCCTCATTGCTGTTTGTTCCTTTTACCGAAAAAAGCGGTGTTTCTCTCTCACCGTCCCGTTTTCGTTGCTCACTTTCCTTCAAAGCTTTTCGCTGTCTATTATAACAGATTTTTCTCCGGATTGCAACGGGCAAAGCAAAAGAACCGCAGTTTTTCCGCGGTTCTTTTGCTTTGTTCTATCAGTGAATGATGCACCGCTCGGTGTCCTTATCGAAGAAGTGCATTCTGTCCATATCAAATGCGATCTTGATGTTTTCACCTGCGCGGGTGGTGGATCTGGAAGAAACGCGAGCAATCAGCTTGCCTTCTTCTCCAACCTTAAGGTACAGGTAAATCTCAGCGCCCATCAACTCGGTCACATCAACATCCGCCTGCAGAGTTGCATCTGCGCTGTTGGCAAGGTTGAGTGCATCGTCATGAATGCACTCCGGACGCAGCCCGGCAACCACTTCCTTGCCGATGTATTCAGCAAGCGCCTCCGACTTTGCCTTCTCTTCCGGAACCTTCAATGCGTTGCCTTCATAAATAAAGTACACACCGTCATTCCGCTTTTCCAGCGTACCGTTGAGGAAGTTCATCTGCGGAGTTCCGATAAATCCGGCGACGAAAATATTGACCGGCTTATCATACAGCGTCTGAGGGGTATCCACCTGCTGAATCAGACCGTCCTTCATAACGACGATTCTGGTCGCCATGGTCATAGCCTCGATCTGGTCGTGCGTAACGTAAACAAACGTGGTCTGCACACGATTGTGCAGTTTGGTCAGCTCGGTTCTCATGGTTGCACGGAGCTTTGCGTCCAAGTTGGAAAGCGGCTCGTCAAGCAGGAATACCTGCGGGTCGCGGACGATTGCGCGTCCCAGTGCAACACGCTGCTTCTGACCTCCGGACAAAGCCTTCGGCTTCCGGTCCAACAGGTGGGTGATGTCCAGAATTCTGGCGGCTTCCTCCACCTTTTTCTTGATGGTTTCCTTCGGCACCTTGCTCAGCTTCAAACCGAATGCCATATTTTCAAACACGGACATATGCGGATACAGGGCGTAGTTCTGGAACACCATGGCGATCTTACGATCCTTCGGTGCAACATCGTTGACCAGACGGTCGCCGATGAACAATTCGCCCTCGGAGATTTCCTCCAAACCGGCGATCATACGAAGGGTCGTGGACTTTCCGCATCCGGAAGGACCGACCAAAACCAGAAACTCTTTATCCTTGATTTCCAGATTGAAATCCGAAACTGCAGTAACGCCGCCCGGATACTTTTTATAAATATGTCTGAGGGACAAACTTGCCATGGAAAGATTCCTCCTGTGTGCCAATGGAAGGCAGTATTTTCACGTATCATATTTTATCAAAATTTCCGGTGAAAAGGAAGCGTGTATTTTCCCAAAATTTCGATTCGGCAGTTGTGCAATATGCACATCTTTTCTTCCTTTTTCCGTGTGAAGAAGCAAAAATGACGTGTCTGAATATTAATATATTAAAAACCAAAAAGAAATTGTACAAAGAATTTGCGTCGTTTATGCCTCCGGCTTTTTCCGCATGGTCAGCGCAATCCGTTTTTTTGCAACATCCACGCTCAGAACGCGCACCTTGACAATGTCGCCAACCTTGACAACATCCGCCGGGTGCTTGACGAATTTATCTGCAAGCTGAGAAATGTGTACCAGTCCGTCCTGATGAACACCGATGTCAACAAATGCACCAAAATCAATGACGTTGCGGACAGTTCCGGTCAGTTCCATACCCGGCTTGAGATCCTCCATGGAAAGGATATCGTCACGGAGTACCGGAGGAGGCAGGGTGTCACGGATGTCCCGTCCCGGCTTCTCCAGCTCAGCGAGGATGTCGCAAAGCGTGGGAACGCCGATACCAAGCTCTCCCGCCACTTTTGCGTCCCCGGTTTTATGCACCTTTGCCGCCAGCTCCTTCAGCCCGCCTGCCGCAACGTCCTCCTTTCCGTAGCCGAACATTGCAAGCAGCTTTTCGGTCGCTTCATACGATTCCGGGTGAACGCCGGTATTGTCCAGAATTTCCTTTCCACCCGGAACGCGCAAAAATCCGGCAGCCTGCTCATATGCCTTGGCTCCGATGCGCGGCACCTTCAAAAGCTGTGCACGATCGGAAAATTCTCCGTTCTCCTCACGATATCTGACAATGTTTTTTGCGGAAGTGATATTGATACCCGAAATATAGGACAGAAGCGAATAGGATGCCGTATTGATATCCACGCCGACGGCGTTGACGCAATCCTCTACGACGCCGCCGAGCGCCTCATCCAACCGCGCCTGCTTCATATCATGCTGATACTGTCCGACCCCGATGCCCTTGGGATCAATTTTAATCAGCTCCGCCAGCGGGTCCTGCAATCTCCGTGCGATGGAGACGGCACTTCTCTGCATAACATCAAAGTCCGGGAACTCTTCTGCGGCAAGCTTGGAAGCCGAATAAATGGAAGCTCCCGCTTCGCTGACCACAATGTATTTGACCTCCTCCGGAATTTCCCGGAGCAGGTTTGCAATGAAAATCTCGCTTTCCTTGGAAGCGGTTCCGTTTCCGATGGCGATGACATCCACATGATGCCGCGTAATCAGGCGCTTGACAACCGCTTTGCTCTTTTCCGTTTCTTCGCGCGGTTTGACGGGATAAATGACCGCAGTGTCCACCACTTTCCCGGTTTTATCAACAACCGCCAGCTTGCATCCGTGCGCATAGCCAGGGTCAAAGCCGAGAACGGTTTTTCCTTTCAGCGGAGACTGCATCAGCAGATGACTCAGGTTATCGGCAAAAACCTTGATGGCACCTTCGCAGGCATTATCAAAAATGTCGTTCCGGATCTCCCGCTCCACCGACGGTGCAATCAGACGGTCATAGCCATCGGTAATCGCGGCGGAAACATACGGCTCCGCCGGACTGCGGTTTCCGAGCAGAAGTTTCGAAAACAGGTATTTCAGCACAATTTCGGAAGCAACGGTGACAGAGACCTTCAGATACCCTTCCTTTTCCCCGCGGTTAATGGCAAGCACCCGGTGCGGCAGCACCTTTTTGAGCGCCTCGGAATAATCGTAATACTGTGCGTATACCGAATCCTCTTCCTTTGCCTGCTTGGAGGTCAGTGTACCGAATTCAAAGGTCAGTCGGCGGATTTCCTTCCGGAATTCCGCGTTGTCCGACACATCCTCCGCGATAATATCGCAGGCGCCCTGAAGCGCTTCCTCCGCACTGGCAACGCCTTTTTCCTCGTTGATAAATCCCTTTGCCTGCTCCTCAATGGACGGCGTATAGGAAGGTTCCTGCGCCATGATCAGCTCTGCCAGCGGCTCCAGCCCCTTTTCCCGGGCGACCGATGCGCGCGTCTTGCGGTGCGGTCGGAACGGGCGGTAAATATCATCCACCTCCGTGATGGTCTGCGCCGCGGCAATTGCCGCTTCGATCTCCGGCGTCATTTTTTCCTGTGCGGAAATCAGGTCGAAAACCTCCTGCTTTCTCTTCTCGATGTTCCGCAAAAAGGTCAGACGGTCAAAAAGATCGCGCAGTACGGTATCGTCAAGGCTCCCCGTGACCTCCTTGCGGTACCGGGCAATGAAGGGAATGGTATTTCCTTCGTCAATCAATTCGACCGTCTTTTCCACCTGTTCCGTCTTCAGGTTGAATTCTTTTGCAAGTGTTTCGTTGATATTCATGAATGATATGGATTCCTTTCGTCAATCGGTTGCGTTGCGTCCTTTTCATCTGTTTCTTTTCTGCTGCGCAAGGCGTCAATTTCCTCGGCGGTCAGCTCCCGCCATGCGCCCCTCTCCAGCGCCGGATCCAATGTCAGCGCTCCGAAGGTACGGCGTTCCAGATACTGAATCTGGTTATGCACCGCCTGCATCATCAGCTTGATCTGGTGATATTTCCCCTCCGTGATGGTGATGGTCCCTTTCCCCGGTTCCGAAAGGCAGACCCGGCATGGCTGTGTCCGGTAGCCGCCGATGTCGACTCCCTCCTCCAGCTGTCGGATGTCCGCGTCGGAAAGCGGGAACTTGACGCGGAAAGCATAGGTTTTGGCAACATGATTTTTCGGAGAAAGCAATTGATGTGCAAGCTGACCGTCGTCGGTCAGAAGCATCAGTCCGAGAGTGTGCTTATCCAACCGTCCGCAGGGGAAAACACCTCTTTTGCGGTATTCCGCGGGAAGCAGTTCCGTAACGACCGGCTCCCGCCCGTCCTCTGTTGCGCTGACGTAGCCATCCGGCTTATTCAGCATGATATAAACATACTGCCGGTAGATCACCCTTTTCCCCGAAAGCAGGATGACATCCGCCTCCGGGGCGACCGGTTGATCCGCACGTGTGGCGGGAACGCCGTTTACCGACACCTTTCCTGCACGGATTGCCCGTGCGCCCTCCTTCCGGCTGGCAACGCCGCACTCGGAGAGCAATCTGTCCAACCGCATCTTTTTTCCTCCGTCCGGAAGAAGCTTCCGTTTTTTATTTTAACACAAACCGGCAGATTTGTAAAGAGGAAATGCCGGATTTTCGTGCGGCAAAAAAACAAAGGGCTGACGCGCTGTGCGTCAGTCCCTTGTTCCGGAATCACCCTTACCGGATGTCCACATTGACTTTTTTGCCGCTTCCGGCAGCCGCTGCTTTTACGACCGTGCGGATTGCCTTGGCGATTTTTCCGTGTCTGCCGATGACCATACCCATGTCATCGGGAGCAACCGTCAGCGTCAGCGTAACGGACTGCTCATCTTCCTCACGGGTCACCTTGACTTCCTCGGGCGAATCGACAATTGCCTTGGCAATGTCCGCTAAAGTTTCCTGCAGGTTGTTCATCATGCTTGACCTCCCCGAAAAGAGTTCAGTCAACGATGCCGCTCTTCTTCAGCAACGCCTTTACGGTCTCAGTCGGCTGTGCGCCGTTTGCAATCCACTTCTTCGCCTTCTCGGCATCAATCTTGATCTCTACCGGATTGGAGAGCGGATTGTAGTAGCCGACCTCCTCGATGAAACGACCGTCTCTGGGAGAGCGGCTGTCCGCAACGATTACACGGTAAAAGGGTGCTTTCTTTGCGCCCAGTCTTCTCAGTCTCATTTTTACTGCCATGATTTGTGTCCTCCGAAAAATAAATTGTTGTTTTTTATAATGAACGGTGAATTCAGAAAGGCATCTTCATTCTGCCGAGCATCTTTTTTCCCTGGCGGGACTTCCCCATTCCGCTGAACTGCTTCATCATCTTCAGCATCTGTTCGAACTGACGGAGAAGCTTGTTAACGTCCTCTACCGTGGTTCCCGAACCTGCGGCAATTCTTTTTTTACGGGAAGCGTTGATGATTTCCGGGTGCTCCCGCTCCTTCGGCGTCATGGAATGAATAATCGCCTCTGTCCGTGCCATTGCGGCTTCATCAACCTTGGCATCCTTCAGTGCTCCCGGTTTGATACCGGGAATCATTCCCACAAGCTGATCGAGATTTCCCATGTTCTTTACCTGCGCCATCTGCGTCAGATAATCATCCAGGGTAAATGTCTGCTGCCGGAGTTTTTGCTCCAGCGCCGCCGCCTGTTTTTCGTCATATGCCGCCTGCGCCTTATCAATCAGCGTCAGCACGTCTCCCATACCGAGAATTCTTGACGCCATCCGATCCGGATAAAACGGCTCAATGGTATCCAGCTTTTCCCCGGTACCGACAAACTTAATCGGTTTTCCGGTGACATACCGGATGGAAAGCGCCGCTCCGCCGCGGGTATCGCCGTCCAGCTTTGTCAGAATCACGCCGGTGATGTCTAATTGGTTGTTGAAGGTTTCCGCCACGTTGACCGATTCCTGACCGATCATGGCGTCTACCGTGAGAAGGATTTCCGTAGGATGAACCGCTTCCTTGATCTGCTTCAGTTCCTCCATCAGAACCTCGTCGATCTGCAACCGACCTGCGGTATCAATGAATACCATGTCATATCCCTTTTGAACCGCGGCACGGACACCCTCACGGGCAATCTCCACCGGAGAAACCTGATCTCCCATGGTAAATACCGGAATCTCCAACCGGTCGCCAACCACCTGCAACTGCTTGATTGCTGCCGGGCGGTAGACATCGCACGCCACCAGCAAAGGACGCTTGCCTTGCTTTTTATATAATCCCGCCAGCTTTCCTGCGTGCGTCGTTTTTCCGGCGCCCTGCAAACCTACCATCATGACGATGGTCGGCGGCTTCGGGGCAATGGTCAATTTGGATTGCGTCCCTCCCATCAGGCGGGTCAGCTCCTCGTTGACGATTTTTACAATCTGTTGTGCCGGAAGCAAGGATTCCAATACCTCGGTTCCGACCGCTCTCTCCGATACGATCTTGATAAAGTCCCGAACAACCTTGAAGTTGACGTCCGCTTCCAGAAGCGCCAGCTTGATTTCCCGCATGCCGCTTTTGACATCCGCTTCGGTCAGCTTTCCCTTGTTCCGGAACTTTTTGAATGCATTGTTCAGTTTTTCTCCCAAGCTCTCAAACATCCGTTTTTCCTCCCCCCCTTTTTCATGATGCGGCTGTACCCCGCTCCGGAGCCTGTCTGTATGTTTTTCTTCCCTTACCCGCGAATGGTTTTCAGCAGCTGTCCTGCAGCGTCAAGAAGCTCTTCCGAAGCATCTTTCTGCCGAAGCAGAGCCATCAGTCTCTCTGCCCGCTCTTCCGTTTCCCGGAATCGACCGGCAAGCCCCAGCTTCGTCTCGTAAAGCAAAAGTTCCTCTTCCGCCTTCTTAATCAATTCCCGGACACCCTGCCGGGAAATTCCGATTTCTTCCGCAATCTCCGCGAGGGAAAGATCGTCATTATAATAATAATCCAGCACTGTCCGCTTCCGGTCGGACAGGATCTCTCCGTAAAAATCCAGCAAAAATCCGATTTTCAGGTTCTTTTCAAACATCGGAGCTCTCCTATACGATGTGTAAAGCAAATTGCTTTACATAGTATATCACATGCTTTCCGTTCTGTCAAGTATTTTTTTCATTTTTTCTGTTTGTTGTCAATACAACGCAAACATCCGGAAAAATCGTATATACTAAATGTGCAATGATTCAAAAAAGCAAGGAGGAAACACGATGAACCGCTTTGAAAATGCAAATTTGCGGAAATGCGCCGTAATCGGTTGCGGAAATGTCGGCGCCACCGTTGCATATACACTGATGCAGACCGGATGGTTCTCGGATATGGTTCTGATCGATATCAACCGAAAAAAAGCCGAGGGAGAAGCAAATGACCTGCGGGACGGGCTTCCCTTTCATACACCGATGAATATTTTTGCCGGAGATTATCCGGATCTTGCGGACTGCGGTCTGATTATCATTACCGCTGGAGCAAATCAACGCTCGGGAGAGACCCGGATGGATCTGCTGCACACCAACACCCGCATCTTCCGCAGTATTGTAAACGGAATCACCGAAAACAACCGTTCCGCAATTCTGCTGATCGTTACCAATCCCGTGGATGTTTTGTCGTATGTAACCTGGAAGCTTTCCGGGTTTCCCGCCAATCGCGTCATCGGCTCCGGAACCGTTCTTGACACGGCGCGCCTGAAGCAATCGGTCGGTCAGCATCTGGGAGTGGACAGCCGGAACGTACATTCCTTTATTATCGGAGAGCACGGCGACCGGGAGCTTCCTGTCTGGAGCTCGGCAAATGTTTCCGGCGTGGATCTGAACCGCTACTGCGAAACAACCGGAAAACGGTTTGATTCCGAAACCCGGGACAGGCTGTTTCACGAAATCCGCGACAGCGCCTACCGGATCATTGAAGCCAAAGGTGCCACGTACTATGCCATCGCGGAATCCGTCAAGCGGATTGTCTCCGCGATTGTGCGGGACGAAAACTATATTCTTCCCGTTTCTGCTCTGGCAGACGGTCACTACGGAATGGAAGGCATCTATATGAGTCTCCCTTGCATTGTCGGACGGGAGGGAATCCGTCAGGTGCTGGAAATCCCGCTGAACCGGGAAGAAGAGGAACGTCTGCAAAAGGCAGCGGTCGCCTTACAGGAAGCCGGACGCGAGCTGGAAAACGATCTCTCGCCGGTGCACTGAGATTCTCGGGCAAAAAAGCAGAACGGTTCATCAGAAAAAGCTGTCGCAAGCCATCCCAAAGATGGGTTACGACAGCTTTATATATGTCTATATACCCGGTACACCCCCGGAGAAGCGCAAACGCTCACGCCATTTTCCGGATATGCTCCGTAATATAGCCTTCCATATCCTGCGCATCCAGTCCCAGCGCCAATGCAAGCTCCGCGTACAGATACCGCTTTGCCGCTTCCACAAAGGAACGTTCGGTTTCCGAAAGGCGCTGTGATTTCTGCGCCCGCTCACGGGTTCTGGCATGTACCGTTTTGATTACCCGGATCCACTCCAATGGCTCATGCGTCCGCATTGCCTCCTGATACCGGTTGCGCAATATTTTTGCGTTCGGTTCCTCAATCACTTCCACTGCCGGAATTTCATCCAGAAGCTGCTCGGCTTCCTCCCGGTTCAGCAGTCTCCGTAAAAACACACGGTCGCTGTCTACCGGAATATAGATGACCTCATTGCTGTCATGCACCGATTTCATCACATAGTAATCCCGGTCAGCCGGCATATTTTCCAGCGGAGCCGCACAGATGTCCGAAATTCTGCAAATTCCCCCGGATTCATAAAACACATAATCATTGACCTGAAACATTGCTCCGCCCTCCTTTTTTCTACCGCATTTTTTACAAAAAATAAGCATAAATGATACTATAATATGAACTCTATCAATAGTATATCACATTCTTTGCAGATTTGTAAGTAAAAGAAGGCGATTGTTCACAAAAAATTTAAATTTAGAATTGCTCGTGGATCTCAAAAACGGATCCGGTTCTGGAATCCCATCATGAGATCTTTCTTGTACAGATGTCCCGTATCGGACAAGGCAAGAACCCTGGGGACAACCCATTCTCCGTCTTCCGGAAATTCCAGCACCGTCATTCCGGTATGTGCCATATCAAAGTGGGTGGAAAATACCGGGTACGGAATGTCCAGAACCATACTGAGGAAAAGCAATCCGAATCCCTGGTGTGCAAAAAGCGCCACCCGCTCCGCGCATGGCTCCGTGACACGGTAAGCGTTTTGCTCCGAATCATGCACAAACCCGAGAGAAGCCAAAAATGTATTTCCTTCCCTCACAATCCGCTCCCATCCTGTGGCAAAGGTGGTGTGTGCAAACACGGGATGCGTATACCACAGCTTTCCGAGCTTCAGAACCTCCGGGTTCCGGAAAAGTGCCCGGTACCGCGGTAACTGAAAGCACCAGTCATGCCGTTCGTCCTCATACAGATAAAAATCTTTTCCCGCGAGGTTTTCATGACACCAATCGAGCACCGTCATTTCCTGCTTCAGAACCTCGCAGGTAGGCTGAGCCGTTTCCATGGCGCGGGTGGAGGAGGAGGCATAAATCCGATCCAGTCCATAAATGGAAAACCGCCTTGCCAGCGCCTCCGCCTGCCGTTTGCCCAACGGTGTCAGAGAATCCGGCTGATATATCGGATCCCCGTGTCTTACATAAAAAAACAACATCCGCCCGTCCTCCGTTTTCATGTTCTCGCCTTTTGGCTGTCATTATTTTTAAAAGAATGGAAATCCGTACCCGGTCGAAACGCAGGTCCGACCGGCAGGATACTGTGCCGCAACCTGCGCCTGCATCGCGGAAAACGCGGTTTCCTCCGGCGCATCGGAGCGAAGCAGAACCGGACGTAAGGAAACCTCCGGCGTGTGAAGGGAAAATTGCAGCAGCTGACTCCTTGTCGAGACATCTCCCGTACTCCAGCAGAGAGACGGAAGCTCCCCTGTGCGCAGGAAGCAGGAAAGCAGTCCGACGGCTTCCTGCGAACCGCACCGAAAATCCGGAATCAGAAGCCAGTTATGCGCTTTGCAGGCGATACACATTCGGCGGAAAAGCTGAGTGATCAGAAGTGACTGCTCCTCCGGTGTACGGCGTTCCTTTTGCAGAGTGAGTGCAACATGATATGGATCCGGACGGACGAACCGATACTCCGCGGACAGCGGAAACAGTATTTTTTCACATCCCGCCGCAGAGAAAGCCGACAACACCCGTTCGGTCTCCTTCTCCCATTTCTCCGGCAGCATCCGTCCTTCCGGCAACAAGGATTCCGCGCTCAGGACAGGAAGAAGGGTTTTGGGAAGCGTGGCAGGAGTTTCTTCCGCGCGACACAGGCAATAACGGGTTCCCGGCGGCAGAACATCGCCACCGCGGCAGGGATGTTCCATGAGCTTCCCGGTCGCATACGTCCAAAATACGGTTCGATTTTCAAAGGAAACCTCAGGAGATTCCGGAAAAGCAAAACGCAACAGGTGCAAAACCGATTCTGCCGTTGCGTTTCCCGCCAGGCACGGAAGCGCCTCACAGAAAGCGGAAAAGTATCCGTAATCCGAGCCGTTGTCTCCGATCTCTCTTCTGTCCGCGTCGCAGGCAAGCAACAGTTCCGTGACGCTCCGGCATCGGAACAGCTCTGCCGGATTGGTAATCGGGCGGTTCTGCCGGATGGCATCCGGGAAGCAAGCCCATTCTGCCATCTGCCTTGAAAAAGTCATGGACGTTTTCCTCCAAAAAAATATTAAGCTCTTTTCCTCGCTTTCAGGACTGAAAAAGAATCCCGCCGGTGCATCATGACATCGGCGGGACGGATTCAGAATTTTTTCAGTTCTTCCGGCAGCTCAGTGAGCTTCCTGACATAAACCTCTTCTGCTTCCCGCGAAAAAAGCCCGTCCGCGTCCCAAAGGCATCCGAGCATTCCCGCATTCCGTCCGGCAGCAGAATCAATCGGTCGGTCGCCGATCATTGCGCAGCGCTCCACCGGAAGATGCAGTTCCCTGCAAAGAAATTGCAGGGCATCCGGTGCCGGCTTCATCGGGAAGCCGTAGGAGGAATCCAGAAGGAAGGTAAAGCAATCGGAAATTCCCATATTGCAAAGCATATCGGAGACCATCGGTCCGCTGTGCGTGTAGAGGTAGTTCTTTTTTCCCTCCGACAGACTGTTCCGCAAAAGCGTTACCGCCTCCGGAAAAGCGCGGAATTCCATCCGGTGCTCCCATTGCAGTCCGTGGAACAGGTCGCAAAATTCCTTATACCCGAAATAACGGTCAAAGCCGGATGCCAGATACCCCTCATATGCGGTCTGCTTGATCGCATGATACAGCGTATCCCGGTCGCACACCAGAGAAATCCCGCGGGCGGCGGCAATTTCATCGTAAAAGTGCAGAAACAGCGGATAGGAATCCGAAATGGTTCCGTCAAAATCAAAGATCAGATGCTCAATCATCGCGGTGCTCTCTCTTTTTCTTCGGCTCCCGATCTGATTCCGGATACACAGGGTCAAACAGCTTGGTGTATTTTTTGTCATGAAATCCCATCAGATATGCGATACCGGAGATCAGAATGGAAGGAATGGTGATCAGAAAATACATAAACCAATAAGAGTTGAGTGCGGCATCGCCCACATGAATCATGAGTACGCCGGTGTACATCCCCTCCAAAAGGTAGGTAGCGGCGTGGCTGAAGCCTCCTGCCGTGCTGAAAAAAGGAACATCCAGCAAGGAAGCCAGCATAATCAGAATGGCGCACAGAAAATTGACAGCGTTTGCAAAGAAAGAAATCGCGAATCCTTTCCACGGCGTGGCTTTGGCTCTGCCGTGCAAAACCGGTGTCCGGTCGCGGAAGCCGATCGGCCATGTCATTGTATAAAGCAGGAAAAGATAAAACACAATTGCCGCAATACTGGTTCCGAGCCGGAGTGCCGTATTTCCCGCCCGAACGGAAGCCAATGCGAGAACGAAGCCGAACAGTGAGGTGGCAAATTGATTCAGGAACATCTTTACCATGTCATAAGAATGCTCGTAGAAAAGCTTTTTCATCCCGTTACCTCTGAATAAATCCCTTTGAACATTAAAAATATAGGAATATTATACAGGAGTTCTTTCAAAAAAACAACCTTTCCGCGCGAAAATTTACAATTTATCAACTAAAACAGCAAGAACTGCGGTATAATGAAGGTATTCTGTTTTGCGTTCTGCCGCAACGAAACGAAAAATCCGACTGCTGTTTCTTTGAGGAGGTGTGGTGCTTGTCCGGATCGGTGTCTACAGAGGAATTTTCTTCTTTGATTCAGGAATATGCCGCCTATAAGCTTTCCATTCAGGGATGTTCCCGGAAAACCGTGGAGGAATACCTTCTGGATCTGCGCACCTTCTTCCGCTTTCTGGTCGCGCGGGAAAAGGACATTCCCTTTGACTCGGAGGAGTTTTTCCGTCTGGATGTGCGCGGGGTCGGGCTGCAACAGCTTGGAAGTATCCGCGGCGAGGATCTGTACGAATTTCTGTTCTACATCAACCAATCCCGTAAAAACCAGTGGGCGGCGCGTTCCCGCAAGCTCTCCGCCATCCGGTCCCTGTACCGCTATCTTGTCAACAAAAAGCATTATCTGGAATACAACCCGACCACCGACATTGATTCCCCGAAGGCAAAGAAATCACTTCCGAAGGTACTGACGCTGGAGGAAGCTCTGCGACTGCTCTCTGCGGTGGAGAAGGACACAAAATCCCCTTATCGTACCCGCGATTACGCTATCCTGACGCTCTTTCTCAACTGCGGGCTCCGGGTATCTGAGCTGGTCGGAATCGACATCAACGACATTGATTCCGACATCACCTCCCTGCGCGTGACCGGAAAAGGAAATAAGGAACGGGTGGTTTATCTGAACGATGCCTGTCAGGCGGCAGTCACGGAACAGCTCATCGACCGGATGAGTCAGCGGCACATCAAAGCCGATACCAAAGCACTGTTCCTCAGCCGTCTGGAACAGCGGATCAGCGTCAAAACCGTGCAGGCAATGGTCTACAAATATCTGAAGCTTGCCGGTCTTGAGGCACAGCATTATTCGGTTCACAAGCTGCGCCATACCGCGGCAACGCTCATGTATCAGTCCGGGAAGGTGGATGTCCGGGTGCTCAAGGAAATTCTCGGACATGAACAGCTCAATACCACACAGATTTACACACATGTTTCCAATGACGAGATCGAAAAAGCCATGGCACAGAATCCGCTGGCGGAGAAAAAAATCCGGCATTGATTCCGCACAAAAACAACCACCGGGTTCTCTTCCGCCCGGTGATTGTTCTTTATTTATGCCCTGAAAAATACAGCGAAATTGAGAATCAGCATATAAATCAGCCAGACGTCATGCAAAAGAAAAATCATTCCGGCAAATCCGCTGACCCGGTAAAAGCAAACGGTCACCCCCACCGACAGGCAAAGCGCAAGGATACATTCCAGCACGCTCAGGAACACCAGCCCTCCGGCAAACAGCGTCGGGTACCAACAGAACTCAATGACCGAAAGCAGAACGAACAGCATGCCGCCCTTATACTTATCCACCTCGCAGGCGCCCCTCCGATAGCCGAGCACAAAGCCCGCGGCGCTTCCGACCGTGAAAAAAGCCAGCGACCACAAAACGGTCATCAGCCAGACCGGCGGAACCAGATCCCCGATGCCAAGCGCCAATACCGTCATATACGGACTTCCCGCAAAGAAACGGATCAGAATTCCGCCTAAGGTCATCAAAACTCCGCCTGCCAGCATGACCGCCGGATGGCTCTGCTCCATTTCCAACCCAAGCCATGCTCCGACAGTCAGTTTTCCGTATTTCCTATGATGCAAAACAGCACCTCCTGCGAGGTGCTGTTTGAATTTTGTGCACCCCTTCCCTACAACGTATGATCCGGGTGCCTGTTTTATTCCCATTTCAAGCTTCCGAGCAGTCGGCGCAATCCGGAAAAGAACCCACGTGTCCTGCCGACCCCAATCCCCGGAGAAACCTCCTCCGAAGACGGCGGTTCCGTTTCCGAAGAAAATTCGGAACCTGCGGGCGGTTCCGAATTCGGAGGCAGATCCGGAATCGGCACCGCCTCCGTCCCCGACTCGGTTTCCGAACCGTCCGGCGTGGGTTCTTCCTCCCGTTCCGTATGGACGGTGCAGGAACGGTTAAACTGCTTCTGTACATCGGAAATTCCGCAAAAATCGGAAATCACAACGGAAAAATACGCCCGACCGGGATCCTCGGAATAGGGCATAGCGGACGGATCGCCGCGGAAAACATACTGTGCATCGCTCACCACAATCTGCATCGGGAAGCTACGTTCGACGTGGATGAGCGCCACCTTGCGCAAATCCTCCTTTGGGCAGTTTCCATGAGAAACGCCGTTTTCCGGGTCATAATCGCAAAGGACATGACAGTCACAGCTTTCGGTCGGTTCACTTCCCTTCACAAAATAACCGACCGCAATCCGGTTTCCCCGCGGATCCGCGTTGCAGGCATCACAGGGAAGCTTTCCGGAGTCCCTGCAATAGCTGAGCTTCAGAACCGAAGCCGGAGTGGAAAATTCCGTTTTCCCGCCGCGGATCACCGTCGCCTGTCGCATGACGGTATTCCAGACAGAAGTGGCAAGATTTTTTCCGGTCAACGGCTCCGGATATTCATAACCGCACCAGACCCCGCAAAGCAGTTCCGGTGTGTAACCGATAAACCAACGATCCCTGTCCTCTCCGGAGGTTCCGGTCTTTCCGGCGCATTCTGTCAGCTTCTGCAACGTAATCTCCGTAGAGGTTCCGTCACGGATAACCCCCTGCAACAATTTTGTCATGATCGATGCATTTGCCGCAGAAAGGACGACCTCTCCCCCGTCCGGTCTGGAAAGCAGAATCTTTCCGTTCCGGTCTGTTACCCGGTAATAAGAACGTCCTGCATGAAAAACCCCCTCATCGGCAAACGCGGTGTATGCGCAGGTCAGTTCCCGAAGCGTCACACCGTCGGTCAGCTGTCCGAGCGCAAGCGGCGCAGGGTTCCGGTCGCTTTCCGTCAGCGCAGTAAGATGAAATTTTTCTTTCAAAAACCGGTACGAGACTTCCGCCCCGAGCTTTTGCAGAACACGCACGGCAACCGTGTTGGTGGAGTGTGCCACCGCATAGGACACATCGGTCAGCCCGCGATAAATGCCGGTCGCATTCCGAGGCCACGGAGCACTGTTGTCCTGAAAAAACGTCACGGGAACGTCATCAAACACACTTGCCCAGTTGATCTGACCGCTCTCCAACGCCGGCGCATAAACCGAAAGCGGCTTGATGGTGGAACCGGGCGGGCGTTTTGTTTGCGTGGCAAAATTCTGTACCCGGTTTCCGCGCTTCTCCCCCACTGCCCCCACCACGGCAAGAATATCTCCGGTTGCAGGATCGACCAGAATCATAGCGGACTGTGCCGATTCTCCCTTCCGGTTGACCGGCATCCGCACCGCTGTCCGGTAGGTCTGCTCCGCCATTTCCTGAAGCTCCGGATCCATGGACATTTCAATGTGCAACCCGCCCGCATACAGAAGGCGGGATGCCGCCGCACGGGAAAGTCCGTATTTTCCCATGAGATCCTGTGTGACATCCTCCAGCACCATATCCAGATACCACGAGTGAATCTGCTCCTCCGGATTCTCCTCCTGCACCCGTAGCTCCAGCGGCTGTGTCGTTGCAAAAGCGGCATCTTCCGCACTGAGGTATCCCTGCTCCGCCATTTGCGAAAGAATCAGGTTCCGCCGTGCAAGATTATGCTCCGGAGAACGGATGGGGTTATAATAAGAAGGGCTGTTGACAATTGCCGCGAGGCTGGCGCATTCCGTCAGAGTAAGCTCCCCCACTTCCTTGGAATAATAATGCGTTGCCGCCGCCGAAATCCCGTCACACCGATCCGAAAAGTGAATCACATTCAGATACAGCTCCAGAATTTCCGTTTTGTCCAGTTTTCGCTCCAGATCCCATGCATAAAGCATTTCCTGTATCTTCCGCCGCGGTGACACCTCGTTGTCCCCCGTCAGATTTTTGACCAGCTGTTGGGTTACGGTGGAGCCGCCGAAGGAGCCAGACCGTCCGAAGACATAATTGACAACCGCCGCCGCACTTCTGCGGAAATCCACACCGTGATGCTCCCAAAAGCGTTTGTCCTCGATAGAAAGAAAGGCCTGAATCAGTTCCTTCGGCATTTCCGGATACGCTGCATACCCGCCGTTCTCCGCCGCAACCGACACATCCGAAAGTTCCTCCCGCTCGCCGATCCGGTTCTTCCGATCGCTGAAGCGGTAAATATAAAACCGCGGTGAAATCCCGGTGCCACCGTCTCCGATCAGTTCCTCCGGAAAACAGGTTTCGAAATTCCGTTCCACAAAAACCGTACCGCAGGCAACCGCAAGCGCAAGCACCCCGAACAGCGTTGCAAAAAAGATCAGGCAGATCAACCGAATCCACCGAAAAACGACCGCCGTTTTTTTCATCAGCACCCCTCTTCCTCCGTTTTTTCAATAGTATTCCGCAAATGCACGCATACCATCCGAAAAAAAGGCAATGCTAACTTTATCCTGTCCGGAAAAAATTTTGAAAAGGAGCCAATCGTATGGATACCTCCAAGCTGCTTGCCATTATCAGCGGATTTCTTCTCCTCGTTTGCCTGACGCTGTGCCTGACCACGGTCATTGTTCTGCGAAACGCATTGCAGGAAAATTCGGATTTGCAGAAAGAAACCGGTAAGTTGGTCGGTCGTCTGGATGCCTGTGTGGATCAGATTTCTGCCGGAACCAGAACCATTCCCGCCTCAGCAGAAGCAGATTCCGATGCAACAACCCGTCTGCAAAGCTTTCTTGCGGTGGAAAAAAACGGAAAAATCGCTGTCTACACAGAGGACGGATATCTTTTGCGCCTTCTGGAAACCGACACAAAGCTTCTCCCGGAAACAGAACGGACTGCGCTCCGTACGGGAATCCGTTTGGAATCCCTGGAAGAGCTGATGCGCTTTTTGCAGGACTACGACGGAAAGTAAGAAAAGCAAAACCAGCCGAAAGAGGCAGGAAGCCAAACGCTTCCTGCCTCTTTCGGAGCCAGCCTGAAACATCTGTACCCGAAAACGCACTTACGGATTGGCTTTTTCCAAAGCCACCAGAATCAGTGCATAAAAAATCATCGGATACGTGATAAAAAACAGAACGTCCAACATGCAGAACCCGATCATGGAGAGCAGGCAAAAACCAAGGAAGGTCTTTTGCAGACTCGGACGCATCACGACGGCGCAAACAGTCTGTCCGCGGTGCCACAGATACGCCGCAACGCCGGCAAGTCCGGCAGATCCGAGCATCTGCAAAAGCGTATTGTGGTAAAAATACGGGTACACATTGATGACCCACTCCTGTTCAATTCCGGAATCATAAAATCCGGCGCCGAACGCAGGATTGTGAAGGAAGTGCTCCCATGCGGTTCTCCAGAGCGTATACCGGCCGTTGTCGTCAAAGCCCTTGGAAAAAATTTTTTCGATGACCGCAAAGAGCTGTTCGCGGAAAAGAATCACCCCCGCAAGCGCTACAATTGCCACGGTCAGAGTCAGCCACCGATTCATCCGGCGGTTTTTCCCGAAAAACAGCAGAACTGCAAGGCAAAGGACAAGCATCACGGCACCGACAAGCACGGCGCCGCGGCTCTGGGAAAGAATCGTTCCGCAAAATTGCAAAAGTCCCAGCACGTAGAAAAACCATCCTTCCCGATGGTTGGCTGCAAAATAGAAGCACGCCGGCATCAGAAACGCCTGCATTCCGCCGGCAGTGGTCCAAACTGCCCAACCAAGGATCATGCTCTCCTTGGAAACAACCCCGCCGCTCAGCCCGCCCGCACGGAAGAACGCAATTGCAAGCTGACAGGTAATCAGAGTGCCGGTCAATACCAGACAATACAGAATGTACTGCGCCGTAGCGGTTCCCGGTTTCAGGAAGGCGAAGAAAAGCAGATACACACCAAGGAGCGCCGGAAGAAAACTCAGTGCATACAAAAGGTTTTTCACAGTATAGGCAGGATTCAGAAGTCCGTTACAGCAAAGTACCGCACACAGCACCACAAGCCCGCCAAGCATTCCGCGAAAGAAATGCGGGGTTCTCGCTTCCTTCCGGTGCAGAATGCAGAACAACAGGATTCCCCCGACCAAAACGGAAAAGCAGATGATCAAAAAGCAGAACGGAATCGGTTGCAGATAATAATCGCTGTAATACGGAACATTCGGAGAATGCTCCGCGGGAACCAGCAACAGCGTCATCAAAAACGGTGCAACCGCAAACCGCAGATCCGTTGCGCACAAAAATCCAGGCACCATGGTAATCAATAAGAGCGCAAAAAAAATCAGATCCTGCCCAAGTGTATGCCCGGTAAGAACCAGCGCAAACACCACCAGCGGATATACGCCGCCTCCGTAGAAACGCTGCAACAAACTTTTTCGCGTTCTGCCGGATTCATTTCCGGTTGGATTCATTGTCGGATCCCTCCTCACAGAAATCTTTCAGATTTTGCTCTACCACCGCATCCAAGCGGTAGTTCTCCAGCTCCGGATAGCGCACGGCACCACAACCGAGCGGTTTGCGAATGGCTTCCTTCAGAGCACGGGAAAAGTCGTCCGGATCCTCCGGACGATACAGGCATTCCGGGTGTGCGGACGCGAGATCCCTTTGCCCCTTGACATCGGACAACACCAACCGAAGTCCGCAGGACATTGCCTCCATCACATTGAACGGAAGCCCCTCAGAGGAGCTTGCAGAAACATACAAATCAGTAATTCCGAGATACGGACGAACCGATTCCGCATTTCCGGGAAGAAATACAGCGTCCTTCAGATGCAGACGTCGGATTTCCTTCTCCAGCACCTCCCGCTGATCCCCTTCCCCAAGGAGCAAAAGAAACAATGGGATTCCCTCTTTACGCAATGCCGCAACAGCGCGAATCAGAAAAATCTGATTCTTACGCCGGCTCAGCTCTCCCGCAAAGCAGCAAAGGATCCCTTCCCGGTCTCCGAGAAAATACGTTCTCAGCGTCTCATCCCGTGCCGGAAGCTCCGCCGGGATTTCCACACCCATTCCGGACATCCGGATCAGGCGACCGCGGTACAGGTGATATTTTTCCGCAATCTGTGCGTCCTCTTCGTTCATAACCATCACAGTGTCGGTATACCGCCGCAGGATTTTCTCACAGCGAAGCAACAGATGCCCCTTCAAGCCCTTGGGAGGCAGACCGAACAGGTATCCGTGCACGAGATTGATAACATACGGGCGGTTACGCAATCCAACCATAGCAAGTCGCACCAGCGCGGCGGCAAGAGAGGTATTCAGAATCACACGGTCAAATTTTTCCCGCCGAAGAATCTTCCGGATCCGGAATACCGTGATGAGATTGTCGGGGCTGAAAAAGCTCTTCCGAAAAGCAACCGGAAAATCAATCCCGCTCCCCTCCGGTGCCATCAAACGCAGATCATATGTTTCCCGCAGACGCGCAAGATACGGCTGATGGAATTTTTGAAGGTGCGACACCGTGGAAGCCACATAAAGCAGCTTTTCCCGTTTTTTTGCGGAGCCGGATACGTCCGGCGCCGGGCGGGCTTCCGGTGTTTTCTGCAGCAGCTGTTCTTTCTTTGCATATTTTTCATGCCGGTTGACCGCGCGGAAGGGTGTCAGAAGCAGGATATGAATGTCACGCCAGAGCGTCCAGTTTTCGATATAGTTGATGTCTTCCTCAATCCGCGCCTGAATGGAGGTATCCCCCCGTAGTCCCTTGATCTGCGCCTGTCCGGTAATTCCGGGACGCAGTGTATGCTTCAGCATGTACAACGGAATTTCGTTTTTGAACTTCTCCACGTAAAAAGGAACCTCCGGCCGCGGACCGACCAGACTCATGTCTCCTTTCAGAACGTTGAAAAACTGCGGAAGTTCATCCAGCGCGAATTTGCGGATAAAGGTGCCGAACCGGGTCTTGCGCGGGTCAATCTCGGTAGACCACCCGGTCTGCTGACGGTCATTGACGCGCATGGATCGGAATTTATACATAGTAAATTCCTCATTGTTTTTCCCGACCCGTGTCTGCCGGAACAGCATCGGTCCCGGTGAAGAAAGCTTTACCCCGATGGCGGTAAAAAGCATCAGCGGCGAAGTAAGCACAATCAGAATCAGCGAACCGACAATATCCATCAGCCGCTTGACAAAACGGTTGGTCGCACTGTCCAGCGGTGTGCTTCGGATGTCCACCATCGGGATGTTCCCGAGCATATCGATCTGCCGCGGTGATTTGAAATAACCGCAAATGGCAGGAATAAACAACACCTTGACGCAGTGATTGTTACAGGTGGAAATGTAGCGGGTAATGACCTTTTTCCGCACCGTATCAAACGCCATGACAACCTCATCCGGATGCTGTTCGGTGAGTACCCGATCCAATTCTCCCGTGGTTCCGAGATGCACGAGCCCTGCAACGCTCAGATTTCCGACATACCCGATCACCTCGTAGCCAAACTGCGGATTGTGCCGGATCTCGTCAAGATACCCTTCCGAAATCTCCTGACTGTCGGTAATCAGCAGAATCCGCTTGATGTTTCTGCGTCGTGAGCGCATGGAATGCAGAATAAACATCATGGAAATTTTTTTCGATGCAATTACCACAAAGCTGAAAACGTCGGATGCCAGTACCCAAATCAGATAAAACCGACCGGTTCCATCCCGGAAAAAGAGCAAAATTCCGACAGCAAGAACCGCAAAAACTTCCATATTGGTCAGAAGAATTCTGGAAAGGAAAAACAGCGGAGATTTGGTCCGCATCGGGAGATACACGTTATGATAATTGTAAAGAAACAGCACAAACAGGCAAATGATACTGATGGTCAGAAAAATCCGTGCCGGTACGACAAAGCCCGCCTCCGGCTCCATCATCATGCGGGTGGCAAGAAAGGCAATGTACGCAACCAGAAAATTCAGGACATAGTCCAGACAAATATCCACACTTTTGAGAACGCTGTTGTAATCCCGTCCCTGTCGTAAATTCATGGGAGCCTCCCTTCCTGCACCGGCAGAGTTCTACCGCGCCGAATTTTGTTTTCCTTTTTGTACATACGCAGATATTATTGTATCACATTTTCTGCATAAATGCAACAGATGGCGGAAAATATCCTCGGAATACAGCCGAATTCAAAACTTTTTTATAAAACATCGAACCGTAAAACACCTTTTCCGGATGCAAAAATCGATTTTCAAAATCAAAAGGTGCCCCTGCCTCCGCCGGAATTCCGGCGGAGGCAGGGGCACTCTCTTTTGGATTATTCTTCAAAGTTCATCTGCATCTGTGCGGAAATCGCTTTCTGATGCTTCTCCATCAACGTCTGAATCCGCTTGACCGGATTGAGCAGAGTGCTGATGGTCGCGTCATTGTTCAGCGTATCAATCAGATATGCCACATATTTGCACATATTGACCTCAACATACCACGGCTTTGTGGCAAGTTCCGGCCGACGATAGACCAAGTTGGTCGTAAAGACGCGATCAAAAACGCCGTCTTTTGCACTCTGGTCGAATTTATCAAATCCGTCCGTAAACAGACCGAACGTAGCAAAGCAGAAAACGCGGTTGGCACCTTTTTCCTTGAGCTGTTTACAAACGTCAATCATAGATTCCCCGGAGGAAATCATGTCGTCCACGACAATGGCATCCTTGCCGTGCAGATCCTGTCCGAGATATTCATGCGCTTCAATCGGGTTGCGCCCGTTGACCAGCACCGAATAGTTTCTTCTCTTATAGAACATACCGATGTCCAGCCCAAGAACCGAGCTGTAATACATGCAGCGCGCCATGGCACCTTCATCCGGAGAAATAATTACTGTGTGATCCTTATCGATCTGCACGTCCGGGACGGCACGAACCAACGCCTTGATCATCTGATATGTAGGGCGCACATTGTCGAATCCGGAAAGCGGAATGGCATTGCAGATCCGGGAATCGTGCGCGTCGAAGGTGAGGATATTGGAAACGCCCATTCCTACCAGCTCCTGAAGCATCATGGCGCAGTCCAGCGACTCTCTGCCGGCTCTCTTGTGCTGTCTGCCCTCGTAGAGCATCGGCATAATGACCGTGATCCGGCGTGCCTTTCCCTCAATTGCAGCGATGATCCGCTTCAGATCCGCATAGTGATCGTCCGGGCTCATCGGGACATTCATTCCGTACATCTTGAAAGTGACACCATAGTTAAAGGTGTCGCAGATGATATAAACATCCTTCCCGCGCATGGACTCATGAATGATCGCCTTTGCCTCTCCGGAACCGAATCTCGGGCACTCCGTTGCCGCCAGAAACGTCTTTTCCGAATCGCCGTGCCGCCTCCAGTCCTTCAGGTAATAGTCTACCTGATCCGAGAAGCTTTCACAGCCCCGCATTCCGATGACGCAAAGTTCACCATACTGATTGTCCTTCATAATCTGCCTCCGTTTTCTTTTTTCCTTTTATATCCCTTTACCCGTTCCGACGGAACGGTCTGACAGGTGATTTTTTGTCAGTTGAGAGACTCAAATTTTTGATATGCCGCATCCCATGCGGAGCGGTCGGCGACCGGAAGAAACAGCCTTTGTGCAAAGGAATTTCTTACGACGCGGCGGATCTCCTTCCGTCCGGGAAGAATACCGGCTGCCGCCAGCTGCATGGCAAGATTTCCGATGGCGGTTGCTTCCTCCGGCCCTGCGGACACGGGCACCCCGCAGGCATCCGCCGTCATCTGGCAAAGAAACGCGTCCTTTGTTCCGCCGCCGACGACATAAATTTTGCCGTCCGGAAGGTCGGTCAGTCTGCGGATGGATTCGGCAGTCGCCCGGTACTTGAGCGCAAGGCTCTCATAAATGCAACGGATAACCGCTCCGACGCTTTCCGGAACCGGCTGACCGGTACGCCGGCAGAATTCCCGGATCCGCTCCGGCAGGTTGCCGGGCACCGCAAAGGACGGATCGTCCGGATTGACCAAGGAACGGAACGGCTGACTTTCGCGCGCCAGCCTTTCCAGCTCCGCAAAGCTGTATTCCGTTCCTTCCCTCTTCCATTGCCGCCGGGACTCCTGAATCAGCCACAGCCCCATGATATTTTTGAGGAACCGGATGGTGCCGAAGGCTCCTCCCTCGTTGGTAAAATTGCTTTTTGCGGTCTCTGCGTTGATGAGCGGTGCCTCCAGCTCCGTGCCCATCAGCGACCATGTTCCGCTGCTGATAAAGAGGAACTTTTCCTCTTCGGCAGGAACGGCAAGAACCGCGCTTGCGGTATCGTGGGACGCGACCGCCAGAACATCGGCATCCGTCTTCCCCGTTTCTCCCTGCACCTGTGCCGACAGTTTCCCGACGATGCTTCCCGGCAAAACCATTCTGCCGAACAGACGGCTCGGAATTCCGATCTGCTCGGTCAGCTGCCATGCATAATCCCGTCTCTCCGCATCCAGCAAAGCGCCGGTGGAAAGAATGGTATATTCGTTTACCATCTTCCCGGTCAGAAAATAATTCAACAGATCGGGGATGTTCAGCATTCTTGTCGCACGCTCCATCAGCTCCGGGTCATCCCGCAGATCCGCCGCCAACTGATAGATCGTATTGAAGTTCATGGTCTGAATACCGGTGACATCATACAGCTCTTTTTGCGAAAAAAAGCGATCGGCATAAGATACCATCCCATCGGTACGGGTGTCCCTGTAATGGACGGGGTTGGATAGCATTCTGCCTTTTTCATCCAAAAGCGCATAATCCACGCCCCAAGTATCTATTCCAATCGAAGCAATCGGTTCTTTTTCCAGTACCGTTTTGGTAACTGCCTGTTTGATTTCAAAAAAAATACGGAGAATATCCCAGTACAATCTTCCGTTGACCGTTACGGGGTCATTGGAGAAACGATGAATTTCCCGGAGAGAAAGCTTCTCCCCGTCAAAGGTTCCGACAATTCCGCGTCCGCTGGAAGCGCCAAGATCAATCGCCAGCATCTTCTGCCCGTTCATAGATAACCTCCATCTCCGCAATAGAATGCGTTTTTCGCTCTTTTGATTCAAACCTTGCACCCGAAAAAGCGGCATTTGCTCCGGTACAAAAATTCCCGTATGGATACATAGTCAGTATACCACAGTTTGCGATCTCTTGTATGAACAAATAATGAACATTTGAAAATTATTCTGCCGTAATCCGACACATTCAGCCAAAGTAAGGGGAAAGCAAAAGCGGCAGAAAAATCTGCCGCTTTTGCTTTCCCCTTTGTGTACGGGAGAATTTCCTTTATTCTTTTCCCGGTTCAGTCATCGCATAAGGATCCAACAGCCGATCCAGCAACGCATCGTCCAGCAGTCCTTTTTCCCTTACAAGATCTTTGATGCGCACATTTTTCTTCAGTGCCTCCTTTGCCAGCTCCGCCGAACGGAGGTAGCCAAGGTAAGGGCAGAGCGCGGTAACGGTTCCGACACTCTCATAAAGCAGCTGTTCGCAACGCTCCTTGTTCGACTCAATTCCCTCAATACAGTTTTCCGTGAGGGTCTTTATGGCATTTTTCATGCAGGAAAGCGACTCAAACAGCTTATAGAAAATCACCGGTTCAAACGCGTTCAGCTCCAGCTGCCCCGCCTCCGCCGCAAGGGTAATGGTCGTATCGTTTCCGATGACCGCAAACGTAACCTGCGTCACCACCTCCGGAATCACCGGGTTGACCTTTCCCGGCATGATGGAGGAACCGTTCTGCTTTGCGGGAAGTACAATCTCTTCAAATCCGGTCTTCGGACCGCTGGAAAGCAACCGGAGATCATTGCACATTTTTGAGAGAGAAACCGCCATGGTTTTCAGTGCGCCGGAAACGAACACAAAGCCATCCAGATTCTGGGTTGCGTCAATCAGGTTGTCCGCATGAACAAGCGGATAGCCTGTGATTTCGCTGAGTGTAGGAACAATACCGTCCAAATACGCTTTTTTGACATTGATTGCCGTACCGATGGCAGTTCCGCCGAGGTTTACGGTGTTCATCTCGGCTACCGCACGTGCAAGAAGCCCGCGGCACCGCCGGATGCCGGAAGCGTAAGCGGAAAATTCCTGCCCCAAACGAATCGGTACCGCATCCTCCAGCTGGGTTCTTCCCATCTTGATGATGCCGTCAAACTGTTCCGCCTTGCGATCCAGCGCGGCAAGCAATCCCTCCACGTTCTCCGAAAGCTCCGCGGCAAGGTCCAACACCGTCAGCCTCCCTGCCGTGGGAATGACATCATTGGTAGACTGGGAGCAGTTGACATGGTCATTCGGATGGCAGAGGTACTCTCCTTTCTTGCCGCCGAGCAATTCGGTCGCGCGGTTGGCGATGACCTCATTGACATTCATGTTGGCAGTCGTTCCGGCACCTCCCTGAATGGAATCGGTGATAAAACCTGCATCCAGCTTCCCGTCCTGCGCCTCGTCGCACGCGCGTACAATGGCGTCAGCGGTTTTCGCATCCAGCAAACCGACCTTCGCATTGGTCAGTGCCGCCGCTTTTTTGATGCGCACGATATTCATCACAAAGCGATGGTTGAGCGGAATTCCGGTAATGTGAAAATTCTGCCGTCCGCGATAGCTCTGCACCCCGTAATATGCATCCGCAGGGATTTCCATGGCTCCGATGGAATCGCTCTCCCATCTCGTCTTTTCCATATGCAATGTGTCCTCCGTTCCGCCTGCTACAAAAGCCGGCCGGGCAATCATACCCGACCGGCTAACGGTTTTCGGCAAAAGCCAACTTCTTCAAAAGGTTGCCCTGCTGCCCCATAAAACCGATCGTTTTTGCGTCCTTGCTCAGAATGGGGATATTGTAGCACACTTTTGTCGAAAATGCAATAGAAAAACAAGAGTTTTCCAAAAAAATGCGCATTTTGGAAACCTGTAGCAAAGCAATCCCGCCAAGTACCCGTCCTTTGTGCAAATTCTGCCGCAACGACCGGAAATCAGAATACGATTTCCTTGTGCTGCTCGGCGGAACGGTAAATGGCATCCAGGAGCTTCATGCTCTCCAGAATGTTGTCAATATAGCTCTTGTTCTTGCGGCTGTCCTCACAGGCGTCCAGAAAATCGCGATCCTCCGCATAATACATATCCGGAATTTCAAACTCCGGGCGCTCCTCGGTCAGATCATTTTTGAAAACGGAGAAGTGTCCGCAATAGTCCAGACGGACACCTGCCTTATCGCCGAGAAAATCAATGAACATCTCGCTCTTTCCGATGTTCTGCGCCCATGCTCCGTTGAAGGAAATGGAAGCCTTGTCGGTGCGGACGTAGCCGGTGACAAAATCTTCGACATCGTTGGTACCGTCCAGAATCGGTTCGCTTGCCCACATGCTCTTATAGCGATAATCGGCAATGTTCTTTGCCATCTCACTGTAGGTATCTGCGCTCACGCTCTTGATATGTGCGCCGCCCATGATGTAAAGAATCAGATCCAGAAAATGAATGCCCCAGTCAATGAGAACACCGCCGCCCGACTGCGATTTGGTAGTAAAGGCGCCGCCGAGCCCCGGAATGCTCCGATGAGAACGGAAGGAGCAGTAAATGTGATACAGCTTGCCGAGTTCTCCGTCCGCATTCATCTTTGCGATCCGGACGACAGACTCCTGAAACCGGTTGCACACGCCGATATTGAGCAGCTTCCCCTGCTTCTTGGCTTCCTCCGCCATTTCCACCGAGAGTGCATAATTGACGGTAATCGGCTTTTCGCAGAACACGTTCTTGCCGGCACGCAACGCATCCATGGTAACCGTATAATGCGCGTAGTTGGGCGTCAGAACGTAAACCGTCTGCACCTCCGGGTCTGCGAGCGCAACCTTATAATCGGTGATCGCCTGTTCGGCACCGAACTCCTTCACCATCTTTTCCGCTTTTTCCGGAATCAGGTCACAGGCATACTTGATACGGACATCCTCCATTTTGGAAAGTGCCGGAAAATGCGCCGACTCGGCAATTCTTCCGCAACCTACAACAGCAATGGTCTTTTTCATCTCAGTTTTCCTCCATAACCTTTCTCAGATAATTTGCGGCAAGCGCAATATCTCCCGCGGGGTCACCGCCGACCTCCCGCTCAATGGTCAAAAAGCCGCGGTATCCGATCTCCTCCAGCGCCGCAAGATAGGCGGGGAAATCCACATCTCCCGTGCCGAGCGCAACCTCGGTAAAGAGAGGCGTATCCTTCAGCTCGTCCGGTGTCGGACGCAAACCGTAAATATAGTCCGCCCATCCCTTTCCGCCAAGCAAGCCGTCCTTGGCATGCGTGTGAACAATGTACTTCTTCAGACGATGCACCGCCTTGACAGGATCGTCTCCCGCCACCATCACGAGGTTTGCGGGATCAAGGTTGACCCCGACTCCGGAGGAGCCGAGGGAATCCAGAAAATCGCCCAGCACCGCAGAGGTCTCAGGTCCCGTTTCCACCGCAAAATGCGCCTGCATCCGGTCAGCGTACTCTGCCAGCGATGCACAAGCCTCCTGCATAATCTTATACCGCTCGTCATTTTTGTTTTCCGGAACGATGCCGATGTGCGTGGTAACGATATTGGTCTCCAACTCCAGTGCCATATCCACCACGCGCTTGGAGCGCTCCACATAAATCCGGTTGCTCTCCTTGGTCATAAAGCCGTGTCCGAAATCCCCGCAGATGGCAGAAAACCGGACGCCGTGATCCTTTGCAAACTTCAGAAGCTCCCGACGCTTCTCTGAGGTAAATTCCTCCGGAGTAAAGCCGGGGGTCGTTCCGTACATCTGAATACCGTCAAGGGAAAGCCTTTCTGCTTCCTTGATTGCCTCGTGAATTTCCTTCCGGAAGGATTCCACAACGACACCGATGGGAAAATGATACATAACATACCTCTCCTTGCTACAATAAAGTTACGATAAGCATTGCGGATTTCCGCCAATCCGCGTTTGTTTCCGTGACGGAAAGCCCAAGGCATTCCTTTGTCCGGAGAAACCGATTCTATTGTAGCATATCCGGATGAAAATGTCCATCCCTTTCCCGATTTTTTGCCTCTTTGAATTTTGCCGAAAATCTTTGATTTTGGTTTCGAAATCATATAAATTCAGACACATATCAAATGCTGTGGAAAACGCCGAATTTTGTTGATTCCGAAAGAACTTTCTTTTTTGCAATCTTTGTTTATTTTGCCTTTTTTCTTTTCTAAAGCAGGCTCTTTTTATCCGATTCGTCATATCCCGGAAAAATGTGTATGTGTAAAATAAACAAAAATTTTTTCTTTTAAAAATGTTGGAAAACAACTTGACTTTTGGATGAAAGCATGATAAAATGCAATAACTTTGCGAAAGGAACGCCCCGCAAGCGGCAAAAATTTTATGGAACCCTCTTTTCTGACCAACCAGAAGCTGACCGATGCACAGGCAGAAACCCTCCGCGCCCTCGGTTCGGAAACGGAACCGGTACTTTTTGCGGTCATCGGCGAAATCTCCGGGCTGGCGCGCTACGGCAGCTCCGCTCTGCTCGGTACCCGTTCGCATCTTTTTTCCTATGATTTTAATTCCGGAACCGTTTCCGAGCGGATTGCATTTGCTGAGATTGAAAAAATCTATAACAAGCGGATGTACGGAAACGGTCTGACGCGGATTCTCTTCAAAGACGGCAGGAAAACCGATCTCTTCCGGTTTAATTTTACCATTACCGCTCTGTGCGATGCCGTGGTCAATTATGTGAACGAGATCAACAGCGGAACCTCGCCGGAGGAAGCGCTGGAAACCGTTCGTGCTTCCTATTCCAAGCTACTCTCCATCTGCCCGAAGTGCGGACGGACATTGACAGCGCCCGGCGTTCCCTGCATCAACTGCATGAACAAAGGCAAGCTGTTCAAAAAGCTGGTGGTCTACATCAAACCGGAAAAATGGATTCTGCTCTTCTCGGTAATCCTCTCCGTCATCACCACCGCCATTGCTCTGGTGCCCCCGATGCTGACCAAATCCCTGGTGGACAACATTCTGCCCAATCAGGATCGGCAGAAGCTTTTGTGGGTTTCTGTTTCGCTGATCATTCTGAATATTATCTGCTATGCCATGCACGGCGTTCGCGGACACATCATGCGTGTGGCGGGCGACCGGATTGTCGCGCGGATCCGCTGTGAGGTCTACGAAAAGGCACAGCGCCTACCGATGCAGTTCTACGACAAGACCTCCACCGGCTCTGTCATCAATCGGATCAGCGGTGACACCGCAACCCTGCAGGCATTCATGCTCCGCATCACGCAGGAAGTGGTGGTACAATTCTTCAAGCTGATCGGTATTATTCTGGTAATGCTGTTCATCAATCCGAAGCTGACGCTCTTCTCCCTGATCCCGGTTCCGGTCGTCGTCATCGGCGCGCGGATTTTCCGTCAGAAGATCGCCCCCTTCTACCGTCGGATCTGGCGGCGCTCGTCCGCAGTCACATCGGTTCTGACCGACACCATCCCCGGCATCCGCGTCATCAAATCCTTTACCAACGAGGACAACGCAGTCGCGCGCTTTGCAGGCTGCGTGGATGAATGGAGGGTCACCGACTCCAAAGCAAGTAAAATCCTGAACACCTACCCTGCCGTGGTCAACTGTCTGATTGCACTGGGAAGCGTGGTGATCTGGAGCCTTGGCGGCAACATGGTCATCGACGGCTTACAGACCGGCAGCGCAGGTTCCATTTCGGTCGGTCTTCTGGTTTCCTTCATTTCCTATGCCAGCATGTTCTATGAGCCGGTCAACTTCTTTGCCAATCTCTCGGATTCCACCCAGCACGCGCTCGCATCCGCCGAGCGGATCATGGACATCCTGGATGCCGAACCGGAGCATGACTTCGGAAAGGGCAATACAAACGCCGATATGGGCGGTCGGATCGAATTCAAAAACGTCAACTTCTCCTTCGACCGCACCAAAAAGGTGTTGAAAAACATCAACCTCGTGATTGAGCCAGGCGACATTGTCGGAATCGTCGGAACCACCGGCTCCGGAAAATCGACCCTGATTAACCTGTTGTTGCGCTACTATGACAACTACGAGGGACAGATTACCGTCGGAGGCGTGGACATCCGTGACATTGACATGGAATACTATCGCTCCCGGATCGGCTATGTCCAACAGGAACCGATGATGTTCCACGATACCATCTACAACAACATTGCCTACGGCGACCCGAACATTTCCGTAGACGAGGTCATCAATGCCGCCGACATCGCCAACGCGCACGAGTTCATTGTCCGTCAGCCGGACGGCTACGATTCCGTTCTGGGAGAGCGTGGCGTCGGACTCTCCGGTGGAGAACGGCAGCGGATTTCCATCGCACGTGCCATGATCCGGAACCCGAAAATGCTGGTGTTTGACGAAGCAACCGCATCGGTCGATTCCGAGACCGAGCATCTGATTCAGGAAGCCATCGAGCATCTGATCAGCGGAAGAACCACGCTGATGATTGCACATCGACTCTCCACGCTTTCCAAAGCCAATAAGATCGTGGTGGTGGACAACGGCAGCATTCTGGAGTTCGGTTCCCCGCAGGAACTGATGGAAAAGAAAGGAAAGTACTACCGTCTGGTGGAAATCCAGTCCATGTCCGACAAGCTGGCACAGTCCAAGCGGGACGAGAACTTTGAGTGAGGTAAACGCGATGTCACGTATTTATATCGACCGGTACACCGGAAGGATTGAACGCACCGATGTCTATCTTGTCCGGCTGACGCTGAAGGACGGCACCGTGTTTGAAAACCTGGAGCCACGCCGCCTCTTCCCCTTTACCAATGCGGAAATGTACATCACGCTTTTGGACGAGAATGAGCGGGAAATCGCTTTCATCCGCGACTTT